>NZ_DBFNWJ010000049.1:0-36123 GCF_048426865.1 Candidatus Allofournierella merdipullorum | reverse complement strand
AAAAACAAAAATTTTTTCTTCGGGTCAGAAGGGCGCGTAAAAGGGCGGCGTGACCTGCGGCTGCGCCGCGCCCCGGCTGAGCTCGGCAAAGGCGGGCAGCAGCGGCGCTTCCGCCCCCGCGGGCATCAGGGCCGAGAGGGCCACCCGGTCGGTGAACACCGGTTCGTCCAGCTTTGCGCCCGCCGCCTGCAGCAGCTGGGCCGCCCGCTCGTAGAGGGCGTAGTCCACCTCCACGGAAAGGCGCACGCAGGCCCGCACCGTGACCACCTTCGCGGCGGCCAGGGCCGCGGAGGCGCTTTCGGTATAAGCGCGCACCAGCCCGCCGGTTCCCAGCAGGATGCCGCCGAAGTAGCGGGTGACCACCACAATGCAGTCGGTGAGGCCCGCGTGGCGGATGGCGTCCAGCACCGGCAGCCCGGCGGTCTTGGCGGGCTCGCCGTCATCGGAATAGCGCACCCGCGCGCCCTCCCGCAGCACATAGGCATAGACGTTGTGGCGGGCGGTGCGGTTGGCGGCGCGCACTTCTTCCAGCACGGCAAGGGCCTTTTCCTCGCTGTCGGCAAAGGCGGCCAGCGCGATGAACCGGCTGTGTTTTTCCTCCACCTCCGCGGTGGCGCGCCCGTCGATGGTGCGGTAGTCCTCCATAGGCTTTTCCCCCGTCAAAACACGACAAAAAAGGCGGTTTGTGACCAAACCGCCTTTTCGATGGATTTCTTACTTCTTCAGGCCGAAACGCTTGTTGAAGCGGTCCACACGTCCGCCGGTGTCTACCAGCTTCTGCTTGCCGGTGTAGAAGGGATGGCACTTGGAGCAGACTTCCACGTGGATCTCCGGCTTGGTGGAGCGGGTATGGATGACCTCACCGCAGGCGCAGGTGATGGTGCAGTCCACATACTTGGGATGGATGCCCTGTTTCATTACGGTTCACCTCTTTCTGGTTCATGACTCAAGGGGCCATGCTCTTTACATGCGCCCATCACAACCTTCAATGGGAGGCTACCAGCATACGCCATCCTGTGCGTATGGAGCAGCCATCGGAACGATTGCCAGAGAATTATATCACACGGATGCGAGCGTGTCAAGCAGTTTTCCCAGCGTATCATGCGATGGCAAAAACGCCCCGCTCATAGCTCCAGCTGCCGTCCGCCTTCTGCTTCGCGGTGCAGCCGTCGTACAGAATGGCCGCAAGGCCGCCCCGCCACTTTTGCGCGTTGAAGCGGAGGGTCTTGCCCGTTCCCGTATCCTCCGCGGCTTTCAGCTCAAAATAGCAGCCCTTTTCCCAGGAAAGCTCCTCTTCGTTCACATAGCCCTCGTCGCACAGCTCTTTCCATCTGTAGGTCATGGGCGGGGGCAGCTGGTGCAGCTCGGCGAAGCGCCAGCCCGCCGCGGCCCGCTCGGCGGCGTTCGGTACCATCGTCTCGTCGATGTACACCGACAGGTGCTCGAGGTTCTCGTTGAGAGCCGTGCTTTCGCTCCACAGATCCTCCAGCGCCTGAAGCGCAAGACCCACCCGGTCGTCGGCCCCTTCGCTCACCGCCTCCAGGCGGGCGGGCTGATGGAAGCTGGCGGGATAGGACTCCAGCACTTCACCGCTGAAATAGACAGTGACCAGCATGCCGTTCCGAAGGTCGGCGGCGCTCGCCTCCTCACCGTCCAGAGTAACGGGCAGGTCGGCGGCGCTCAGCCGGTAGAGGCCGGTGCCCTCCCCCTGCCCGGCCAGCAGCAGACTGCCGTTCTCCGCTCCGTCGGCGATGCGGCAGGTCACAGCAGCCTCTCCGGGCGCAGGGCCGGAAGGCACAGACACGGAAGCCGGGGCGGAACAGCCCGCAAGACACAACACAAGCAGCGCGGCGATCAGACGTTTCATGGCTAGACCCTCCTTTTTTGTTTTCTATAAGGAAAACGCCCATGGGCCGTTTGTTATTGCGCAGGGCAAAGAAAAACCGCCCCGCAAGCAGCAGGGCGGCTTTGTTTTATGCTTTTAGGCCAGCAGGGGCTTGAGGGCGGCGGCCAGGGCCTCCTTCTGGGCCTCGGCCTCGGCCAGATCCTTGCCCAAGGTGGTAAAGTAGGTCTTGATCTTGGGCTCGGTGCCGCTGGGACGCACCACCACGGTGGCGCCGCCTTCCAGGGCGTAGATCAGCACGTTGGCGGCGGGCAGGTCGATGGGGGTGGTCTTGCCGGTGGCCAGCTCGGTCACGGTGCGGGCCTGATAGTCGGCCACGGTGAGCACCTTGTAGCCTGCGAACTCCGCCGGGGGCGCGGTGCGCAGCTGCTGCATGATACCCGCCATCTTGTCCATGCCGGACAAGCCGGGGAACTCGTAGGAATCCACCTTGTTCAGATAGCGGCCGTACTGGGCGTAGATGCGCTCCAGTTCCTCCTTGATGGAAGAGCCGATGCTGCGGTAGTAGGCGGCCATCTCGCAGATGAGCATGCTGCCGATGACGGCGTCCTTGTCCCGCACATAGCTGCCGGCCAGATAGCCGTAGCTCTCCTCAAAGCCAAAGATGAACCGCTCCACTTCGCCCGCGGCCTCCAGCCGGGCGATCTGGTCGCCGATCCACTTGAAGCCGGTGAGAACATTGCGGCACTCCACGCCGTAGTGGGCGGCCACCACGTCCGCCAGCGGGGTGGACACGATGCTCTTGACCATGACCGGCTTTTCGGGCATGGTGCCCTTCTCGATGCGGCCGGCGCAGATGTAGTCCAGCAGCAGCACGCCCACCTCGTTGCCGGTGAGCAGCTCGTAGCTGCCGTCCTTGCAGCGCACGGCGATGCCCACGCGGTCAGCGTCGGGGTCAGTGGCCAGCATCAGGTCGGCGCCGGACTTCTCGGCCAGTTCAAGGCCCAGCCGCAGCGCCTCGAAGATCTCGGGGTTGGGATAGGGGCAGGTGGGGAAGTTGCCGTCCGGGTCCTTCTGCTCGGGCACGACGGTGATATCGGTGATGCCGATGTCCGCCAGCACGCGGGTGACCGGCACAAGGCCGCTGCCGTTCAGCGGGCTGTAGACCAGCTTGAGGCCCGCCTCGGCGCACAGACCGGGGCGCACCTGACGGCTCTCGATGGCGGCATAGAGGGCTTCGTAGCAGTCCTCGCCCACATACTCAATGAGCCCGGCGGCCAGCGCCTCGTCAAAAGGCATGGTCTTTGCGCCGGTGAGCACGTCGGTCTTCTGGATCTCGGCGTAGACGATGTCGGCGGCCTCGTCGGTCATCTGACAGCCGTCCGGGCCGTAGGCCTTGTAGCCGTTGTACTTGGCAGGGTTGTGGCTGGCGGTGACCATGATGCCGGCGTTGCAGTTATAGTAGCGGGTGGCAAAGCTGAGCGCAGGAACAGGCATCAGCGCCTTGTAGATGCGCACCTTCACGCCGTTGGCCGCCAGCACCTCGGCGGCAGCTTTGGCAAACACGTCGCTCTTGATGCGGCTGTCGTAGCTGATGGCCACGGTCTGGGTACCGCCCTGGGTCTTGACCCAGTTGGCCAGGCCCTGGGTGGCCTGACGCACCACATACACGTTCATGCGGTTGGTGCCCGCGCCGATAACGCCCCGCAGGCCGGCGGTGCCGAACTTCAGGGTGACGGCGAAACGGTCCTTCACAGCCTCGTCATCGCCGGCGACGCTCTCCAGCTCCGGCTTCAGGTCGGGGTCGTCCAGCGGGTAGGCGAGCCAGCGCTCAAATTCATCTTTATACATAATTTCCACCTGCTTTTTCATGGTATCGACACTTTTTGTGGAAAGTATCCAGTTGTATTTATTGTAGCGGTGGCGGCGGGGATTGTCAACAAAAAACAGGCGCATCCCGTCGGGGGCGCGCGGTGGCATTTTGACGGCCGTTGTGCTATACTTAGACGAGAATTTTTTCAAAAAACAGGAGGCGGAACTTGCTTGAAAGAATATTTTGAACTGTTCTGGACCTTCGCCAAGATTGGCGGGGTCACCTTCGGGGGCGGCTACGCCATGCTGCCCATTCTCCAGCGGGAATGCGTGGACAAACGCGGCTGGGCCACCGAAGAAGAGCTGGCGGACTATTTCGCCATCGGTCAGTGCACCCCGGGCATTATTGCGGTGAACGTGTCCACCTTCATCGGCAACAAGCGCAAAGGCATTCTGGGCGGCATCGTGGCCACTGTAGGCTTCACATTCTTCCCCATCATCCTGCTGTCGCTGGTGGCGGCGGGGTTGGGCTATCTGCTCACCTACCCCATCGTGCAGAGCGCCTTTGGCGGCGTGCGGGTGTGCGTATGCGTGCTGATTTTGAACGCGGTGCTGCGTCTTTGGAAAAAGTCGGTGCTGGATAAGCGCACGCTGGCCATTTTTCTGGCCATCTTCCTGCTTTCGGTGTTCGGCGGCCTTCTGCCGGTGAGCATCTCCCCCGCCATCTACGTGGTGGCGGCGGCGCTGGCCGGGCTGGTGCTGGCCCCGGGCGCAAAAAAGGAGGATGAATGATGACGGTATATGCTCTGACGCTGCTGCGCCTTTTTTATGAGTTTGCAAAGGTAGGTCTGTTCGCCATCGGCGGCGGACTTGCCACTCTGCCCTTCCTTTATGACATGGCCGAGACCATCGGCTGGTTCACCGCCGCCGATGTGGCCAACATGATCGCCGTGAGCGAGAGCACCCCCGGTGCGCTGGGCATCAACATGGCCACCTACGCGGGCTACATCACCGCCGGCGTGACCGGCGGCATCGTTGCCACGCTGGGCCTCATCAGCCCCTCCATCCTCATCATCCTCATCATCGCCCGAATGCTGAGCAAGTTCAAGGACAATCCCCTCGTTCAAAAGGGGCTTTACGGCCTGCGTCCCGCCTCGGTGGCGCTGGTGGCTGCCGCGGGCGTGAGCGTTGCCGAAGTGACACTGGTGAGCCTGCCCTCCATCGAGGCAGGCGCATGGGGCAGCGCCGTGGTGTGGCCCGCGGTGATCCTGGGCGTGGTCATCTTCATTGCCCAGCGCAAGTTCCCCAAGATCCATCCGGTGGCGTTTATCGTGTTCGCAGGCGTTGTGGGCGCAGTGTTCCGCTTCCCTGCCTGACCCATCACAAAAAAATTCAAGGAGGCGGCGTGATGTTTGCACGGGTGAACAGCTTTGGTGTGCAGGGTCTTTCAGGCTTTGCGGTGACCGCCGAGGCGGACATCAGCGGCGGGCTGCCCCAGTTCAGCATCGTGGGCCTGCCGGACAGCGCGGTGAAGGAAGCCGCCGACCGGGTGCGCAGCGCGGCAAAAAACCTGGGCTATGCCTGGCCCGCCAGCCGCATCACGGTGAATCTGGCCCCGGCCCGGCTGCGCAAAACGGGGCCGGTGTATGACCTGCCGGTGCTGCTGGCCCTATTATGCGCCAGCGGCCAGCTCCCCGCGCTGGACGAACGCTTCGCCTTTGTGGGTGAACTTTCGCTGAACGGCGCGCTGCGCCCGGTGACCGGCATGCTGCCCATGGCGCTGGCCGCCGCCGAATCCGGCGTAACTCATCTGTTCGTGCCCGCCGAAAACACCGCCGAAGCTGCGGCGGTGGAAGGGCTCACCGTGTTGGGCGCAGCGGATGCCGCCCAGGTGGTGGCCCATCTGCGGGGCGAAGCGCAGCTCTCCCCCGCGCCGCGTCGGCCTTTTGTGCCTTTTGAGGGTGCGGACGTGCCAGACTTTGCGGATGTGAAAGGTCAGCTTGCCGCCCGCCGGGGGCTGGAGATCGCCGCCGCAGGCGGGCACAATCTTTTGATGATCGGCCCGCCGGGCACCGGCAAGAGCATGCTGGCCAAGCGCATGCCCGGCATCCTGCCGCCGCTGACCCAGGAGGAGGCGGTGGAGTGCACCACCATCTGCTCGGTGGCGGGCCTTCTGCCCGCGGGCAGCGGGCTTGTGGGCCAGCGGCCTTTCCGCAGCCCCCACCACAGCGTCAGCGCCGCGGCGCTGGCGGGCGGCGGGGCCAACGCCCGGCCGGGTGAGGTGAGCCTGGCCCACAACGGCGTTCTGTTTCTGGACGAACTGCCGGAGTTCCACCGGGACGCGCTGGAAGTTCTGCGTCAGCCGGTGGAGGACGGCAAGGTGACGGTGAGCCGCGCCGCGGCCACGGTGACCTACCCCAGCCGGTTCATTCTGCTGGCGGCCATGAACCCCTGCCGGTGCGGCTATTTCGGGCATCCCACCCGGGCCTGCACCTGCACGCCCAACGTGATCGAAAACTACCGCCGCCGGGTGAGCGGGCCGCTTCTGGACCGCATCGACCTGCATGTGGAGGTGGGCCCGGTGCAATACAGCGAACTGGCGGGCAGCGAAAAATCCGAGTGCAGCGCCGACATTCGAAAGCGGGTCGTCGCCGCACGGGCGGTGCAGACCGCCCGCTACGCGGGCACGGGCATCCGCTGCAATGCCGAGCTTTCGGGCCAGCTGCTGCGCAAATACTGTCAGCCGGACGACGCGGCGGCGGCCCTGCTGCAGATGGCCTTTGACCGGCTGGGGCTTTCCGCCCGGGCCTACGACCGCATCCTCAAGGTCAGCCGCACCATTGCGGACCTGGCGGGCTGCGAACAGATCGGTTCAGCCCACCTGGCCGAGGCGCTGCAATACCGCAGCCTGGACCGCAAATACTGGTACGACAAATAAACGGCTCTTGCATTCCTTTGCGGGATATGCTATCATCAACACCAGCTTGAATTATTTTTTCTGCCACCGGGTAGAGAATGCTGCGGCATTCGTTTGCGCATCGATAGGTCTTTGCAGATGCGCAGGCGGATGCCGTTTTTCGGAGGGAACGATTTGAAAGCATCCGCCTTGTTCAACTATTTCTCCGCTGCCGAAAAGCTGCTTTGGAGCTGTTCCGTGGCGCTCATCCTCGTCTCTTTTCTTCTCTTTGACGGCGAAAACTGGCTGGCGCTGACCGCCTCTCTCATCGGCGTGACTTCCCTTTTGTTCAACGCCAAGGGAAACCCCGTGGGGCAGGTCATCGGCATCGTCTTTTGCCTGATCTACGGCTTCATCTCCTGGAAATACGCCTATTACGGCGAGATGATCACCTATCTGGGCATGACGATGCCCATGTCGGTGGTGACGCTCATCATCTGGCTGCGCAACCCGTTCAAGGGCAACCGTCTGTGCGTGCAGGTGGGGCGGCTGCGTCGGCGTGACCTGTTCTGGCTGGTGTTTTTGACCGTTGTCATCACCGTGGTGTTCGGCTATCTGCTGGCGATCCTTCACACCGCGAACCTCGCGCCCAGCATCCTTTCCATCTCCACCAGCACCATCGCCGTATATCTTTCCTGGCGCCGCAGCCCCTGGTTCGCCGTGGGCTACGCCCTCAACGATCTGGTGCTCATCGTGCTGTGGTCGCTGGCTGCCGCCCAGGACCCCGGCGCCGTTTCGGTGCTGATGTGTTTTGTGGCCTTCTTCGCCAACGACCTGTACGGGTTCCGCAACTGGCGGCGCATGCTGTGTCAGCAGCAGACCGCGTGACAAACAAAAAAGCCGCCGGGGCCGCATCTTTTTCGATGCGGCCCCGGCGTTTTTTCAATCGACATAGCCGGTGGTTTTGTCCACCAGATTCATCAGCGGCTGCCCCGCGAGGAAACGGCGCAGGTTTTCCTCGCAGATGTCCGCCGCCTTTTCAAAGTTTTCCGGCTGGCTCAGCAGGCCGGAAACATGGGGCGTGATGATTGTATTGGGGGCGTTCCAGAGAGGATGTTCCGGCGGCAGAGGCTCCGGGTCGGTGACGTCCAGCGCCGCCCCGCCGATGCGTCCGTCGTACAGCGCGCGGCAAAGCGCGTCGGTGTCCACCGCGCTGCCCCGGCCCGCGTTCAGCACCACCGCTTCCTTTTTGAGCAGGGCGATACGCTCCGCATCCAGCATATGGCGAGTGGAGCTGTTTGCCGGCAGACACAGCACCACTGCGTCCGCCAGCGGCAGCCATTCCTCCAGCTTTTCCGCCCCGCCCAGGCCTTCCAGCCAGTCGGGCTTTTCTCCGGCGCGGCGGCGCACCGCCAGCACCTGTGCCCCCAGCAGGTGGGCACGCTGGGCAAAGCTGCGGCCCAGATCACCAAAGCCCAGCACCAGAACGGTACTGCCCGCCAGGGTGCGCACCGGCCCCAGCCGCTGCCAGCGGCAGGCCCGCTGGTTCTCGGCGTATTCCGGCAGCCGCCGCCAGAGCGCCAGCAGCGCTGCCAGCAGCCACTCGGCGATGCAGGCGCCGAAGGCCCCGGTGGCGTTGGTGAGCGCCGCTTTCTCGGGCAGGAGCCCGGGCGCGCAGTAGCCGTCGGTGCCGGCGCTGTCCAGCTGGAGCCAGCCCAGTTTTTTGCAATGACGCAGCTGGGCGGGGTCGGCTAGATTGCCCAGGATGGCCTGCGCGTTCTCCAGCAGGGCGGGCGTTATGTTCTCCTTTTCAACAAAGTGCAGCTGATGCCCCGGCGCGGCGGCTTCAAAGCGCGCTTTGCCCGCTTCATCCAGCGGAAGGGTGACCAGTATCTCCATGGTTTTCTCCCCTTTGCAAAAAGGTCCGGCTTACGCCGGACCTTTTTCATTTCTTTTTCTCTCCGAAACGGTATTCAGTGCCGTTCATAAGGCGCTGGATGTTGGCCCGGTGCATCCAGATCACCAGCACGCCCATGATGAGGGCACAGAGGGTGGTGAACAGGATGTCACGCCCGGCATACCAGCTGTACAGCCCGGTGAAGATGGGATAGAGCACCGCCACGGTGACCGAGGCAAGGCTGACGATGCGGCTGGCAAAAGCGATGGAAAAGAACACCACGGCCAGCGCCAGAAGCACCACCGGCTCACTGGCCAGAATGGCGCCGGCGGCCACGGCCACGCCCTTGCCGCCCTTGAAGCCGAACCACACCGGCCACAGGTGGCCGCACACCGCGCCGATGGCAGCCAGATACCCGGCGTAGACGCCGTTGACCTCCACGCCGCCGGTGAGCAGAGCCCCGGCCCAGCGGCAGAGCACCACCGCAGCCACGCCCTTGAGCATATCGCCCGCAAGGGTGAGGGCCGCGGCCTTTTTGCCGTAGGTGCGCAGGATATTGGTGGTGCCGGCGTTGCCGCTGCCTTTGGTGCGGATATCCTCGTGGTAGAGCAGGCGGCTCACCACCACGCCGAAGTTGATGCTGCCGAAGAGATAGCCCACCAGCAGCGGAATGGCGCCCATAAAGAGCACTGCCTGGATCAAAGTCATGGTCTGCACGCTCCTTTGCGTCAATGGCCGATGCTCACTTCGTGTTGCCGTCGCCGCGCTCGCGGACGATCAGCCGCACAGGGGTGCCCTCCAGCCCGAAGGTCTCCCGGATCTGGTTCTCGATGTAGCGTTGGTAGGAGAAGTGGAACAGGTCCTTGCGGTTCACAAAGCAGACGAACGTGGGCGGGCGGGTGGAGATCTGGGTCATGTAGTAGATCTTCAGCCGGCGGCCCTTGTCGCTGGGGGGCTGCACACGGGCGGTGGCCCGGGCCAGCAGCTCGTTCAGCATGCCGGTGGTCACCCGCAGGGCGTTCTGCTCGTCCACATATTTGATGAGCTGGAACAGCCGGTCCACCCGCTGGCCGGTCTTGGCGCTGATGAAGATGATGGGCGCGTAGCTCATGAAGCTGAAGTCGTTCATCAGCTTTTTGCGCATGACGTCCATGGTCTTGTCGTCCTTCTCGATGGCGTCCCATTTATTGACCGCGATGATGCAGGCTTTGCCCTGCTCGTGGGCGTAGCCGGCCACCTTGCTGTCCTGCTCGGTGAAGCCCTCGGTGGCGTCGATCATGATGACGCACACCCGGCTGCGCTCCACCGCCGCCAGGCTGCGGAGCACGCTGTAGCGCTCCACGCCCTCTTCCACCTTGCCCCGCTTGCGCAGGCCGGCGGTGTCGGTGAAAACAAAACTGCCGTACTGGTTATCCACATGGCTGTCGATGGCGTCGCGGGTGGTGCCGGCCTCGTTGGCCACGATCATCCGCTCTTCGCCCAGGATAAAGTTCACCAGGCTGGATTTGCCCACATTGGGCCGGCCGATCACCGCCACGGTGATGCGCTCGTCCTCCTCGGCGCTCTCGTCGCCGTCGGGCAGGTGGGCGCACACCGCGTCCAGCAGGTCGCCGGTGCCGTGGCCGTGCACGCTGGACACCGGGAAAATCTCGCCCAGGCCCAGGCTATAGAAGTCATAGAGCTCCATGGGCGGCTCGCCCACCTTGTCGCACTTGTTCACCGCAAGCACCACCGGCTTGCCGCTGCGCATGAGCAGAGCGGCCACGTCCCGGTCCTGGGCGGTGACGCCGGCGTTGATGTCGGTGACCATGACGATGCAGTCCGCCGCGTCGATGGCCACCTGGGCCTGCTGGCGGATGTGGGCCAGGATGCCGTCGGCCTCGTTGGGGTCGATGCCGCCGGTATCCACCAGAAGGAACTCGCGGTTCTGCCACTCGCACTCGCCGAAGATGCGGTCCCGGGTGACGCCGGGGGTGTCCTCCACGATGGCCAGACGCTGGCCGATCAGTTTATTGAACAGGGTCGATTTGCCCACATTGGGGCGGCCGACCACTGCCACGATGGGTTTTCCCATGTTTGTTCGCCTCCGTTCGTCGGTTGGGGATGGGGCGCGTCAGGGCAGACGGAAGCCCAGCAGCGCACGGACCAGCGCTCCGCCGCCGCAGGGCAGCAGATGCACCTTGACTCCCAGGGCTTTTTCCAGCCGGGGGATGGTCCAGTCGTCCAGAAAGCGGTCCTTTTCGTCCCGCAGCATCACCTCGGGGATGCCGAGGTGGCCACTTTTCAGTTTGCCCTTGCACTGGGCCACGATGTCGGTGGCGGTGACAAGGCCCGTCACGCTCACATTGCCGCCAAAGAAATCGTTGCGCACCGGGTGCATCGCCAGCCGCACCTGCGGGTAGCGGCGGCTCAGCGCCTCGGCCGCCTGCCCGATGAGGGGCGCGGCCAGCGTGCCGGTGACCAGGTCCATCTTGCGGGGCAGCACCGGCCAGCGGGGACGGTGGGCGTGCAGTTCCTCGAAGAACTCCTCCTGGAACAGCCGCCACATGCCCACGCCGTTTTCCAGCTGGGGATAGTCCTCGTAAAAGGCGTGGGGCGGGATGGGCCGCCCGGCGCAGAGGTACCACTCATCGCCGGGATACACCAGACGGCAGCCATACTGCTCTTTGCAGCGGTTGCCCCAGCGCTCGAGAATTTCCAGCACCTCGCGGCTGGATTGTGCGTCGTAGGCCGTCAGCGGATACAGGCCCTTGCGGTAACGGGTCAGGCCGCTGGGCACGGCGGCGATGCTGGCCGCCGCCGGATACAAAGCGCACAGATCTTCCAGCGTTTTTTCCAGCGCCGCGCCGTCGTTCACGCCCCGGCAGAGCACCAGCTGGAAATTCATCTGGATGCCCGCCTCGGCAAAGCGGTCGAGGTACGCCAGCACCTTGCCCGCGCTCTTGTTGGCCATCATCCGCACCCGCAGGTCCGGGTCGGTGGTGTGCACCGAGATGTTGATGGGCGAGATGTGCATCTTGATGATGCGCTCGGCCTCCCGCTCGGAGAGGTTCGTCAGGGTGATGTAGTTGCCGAACAGAAAGGACAGGCGCTCGTCGTCGTCCTTAAAATAAAGAGTCTCCCGCAGGCCTTTGGGCATCTGGTCGATGAAGCAGAACATGCAGTGGTTGGCGCAGGAGTGCTTCTTGTCGATCAGATAAGTCTCAAACTCACAGCCGAAGGGCTCGTACTCCCCTTTTTCGGCCTGCAGATACTCCAGCTTCCCGCCCCGCTGCACCGCCAGGTTCAGAGAAGGGCCGGAGGTATAGAACTGGTAGTCCAGCATATCGTTGATTTCATTGCCGTCGGCGCTGAGAAGCGTATCGCCCGAACGCAGGCCCAGCTTTTCCGCCGCCGAACCCTTGTTCACGCTTTTGATGCGAACCGCCATTTTGTTCTTGCCGCCTTTCTGCCGGTTGTCAAAAGAAAAAGGGGAAGGCGCTGCCCTCCCCTTACTTCTGCGGGAAGCGGATCACGCTTCCTTCTTGACGATTTCCTTGCCCTTGTAGTAGCCGCAGTTGCCGCATACCTGATGGGGGAGCTTGTACTCGCCGCACTGGCTGCATTTGACCAGAGCGGGGGCCTCCAGCTTCCACACAGAGGAGCGACGCTTGTCGCGCCGTGCCTTGGAAACCTTTCTCTTGGGTACTGCCATTTTAAGCACCTCCTCTAATGTGAATCTTCGCTTAGCAGTTCTTTTAATATAGCAAGCCCTTTGTTTGCGGCAGGCATTTTGGCCTCTGCCGTACAGCAGGAACAGCCTGCCGCTTTGGGTTGTCCGCAAACGGGGCAAAGCCCTTGACAATCCGCGCTGCACAGCAGCACGGTGGGGAACTCCAGCACCAGTTCCTGGAAGATGAGCTCGTCGATGTCGAGCACGCCTTTTTCGCTGATGGGAAGTTCCAGCTCGTCGCTTTCGAGGTCGGACGGCCCGACGGACCAGTCACGCTCGATGCTTTGCGAGCAGGACGCGGGCTCAAGGCACCGCGCACAGGGTGCGGTCACTTCCGCATTCACGGAAAGGTGCAACTGCGCTTTGCCGTTTTCGTCCAGCACCGCGCGAAATTCGCCGGTGAACGGGCCGGCCGGTTCATACCCGGGCCAATCCCATCCGGAAAAATCGCTTTCCAGGGCCGCCGTGTAGGGCACACGCCCGGTTCGCAGGAACTGTTTCAGGTCAAATTGCATAGCACACCTCGAAAAGACCGCCTACCTATTATACCCAATGTATTGCGCTTTGTCAACACACAATTTTAAAGCGGGGGTCATTTTTTTGACCCCCGCCCCCGAAGCCTTTTCAGCCGGCTTTACAGGTACTTTTTCACGTCTTCGGGCAGGTCTTCGGCCGCCGCGGAGATGGTGATGGTGACGTTGGTGCCGGCGGTGGCGGCCAGGCCCTCCACCTTGGTCAGGAACGCGCCCAGACCGCCCAGGTCGTGGTTGCAGGTCTTCAGGATGCCGTCGATGAACAGCTCGGTGATGTCGTAGTTGCCGGCCAGAACGCCCGCCACAAAGCCGTAGAGCATTTCATAGCCGCAGATGCCATATCCGTCAAGATCCACCAGGCGGGCGGCATGGTCGATGTCGAAGGTCAGCTGCATGGACTTCTCAAGAACCACAACGTTGCCGCTGGTGGTCTTGGTCACATTGTTGATGTGATCGATCATCGTCTTGGTCTTGCCGGTGCCTTTGGTGCCAACGATCAGTTTAATCATAGAGAGGGTACCTCCTTTATTTTCGAGGGCGCGGACAGATGGGCCCGCGCCCATACGACTCATATTTATTACTGCAGCTTCGCTTCCAGCTCGGCCTTGCGGTCCTCGTAGCCGGGTTTGCCCAGCAGCGCGAACATGTTCTTCTTGTAGCTCTCAACGCCCGGCTGGTCGAAGGGGTTGACGCCCAGCATGTAGCCGCTGATGGCGCAGGCCCGCTCGAAGAAGTAGATCAGCCAGCCCAGGTCATACTCGGAAAGGCTGGGCACCTCCAGCAGAATGTTGGGAACGTTGCCGTCGGTGTGGGCCAGCACGGTGCCCTGCATCGCTTTCTGGTTGACCACGCTCATGTTCTGGCCCGCCAGGAAGTTCAGGCCGTCCAGGTTCTCGGCGTCCGCCTCGATGAACAGGTCCTTCGAAGGAGCGGCGATGTTCACCACCGTCTCGAACATGATGCGCGCGCCCTCCTGGACGAACTGGCCCATGCTGTGCAGGTCGGTGGAGAAGATAACGCTGGTGGGCATGAGGCCCTTGTTGTCTTTGCCTTCGCTCTCGCCGTAGAGCTGCTTGTACCACTCGTTCATCATGGTAAAGTTGGGCTCGTAAGCGGCCATCAATTCAACGCTCTTGCCCTTGCGGTACAGGATGTTGCGGGCGGCGGCGTACTTGTAGCAGTCGTTGTCCGGCGTGCAGACGGAGTAGGCGGCACGGGCGTCCGCCGCGCCCTGCATCAGCTTGTCGATGTCACAGCCGGCGCAGGCAATGGGCAGCAGGCCCACAGCGGTGAGAACCGAATAGCGGCCACCCACATCGTCGGGCACCACAAAGGTGGGCCAGCCCTCGTCGTCCGCCTGCTTTTTCAGGGTGCCGCGGGCCTTGTCGGTGGTGGCGTAGATGCGGTTTTTGGCCTCCTCCTTGCCGTAGCGGTCTTCCAGGTACTTCTTGAACACCCGGAAAGCCAGGGCGGGCTCGGTGGTGGTGCCGGATTTGGAGATGACATTCACGCTCACCCGCTTGCCTTCGCAGCAGGCCAGGATGTCGTTGAGGTAAGCCGGCGAGATGGAGTTGCCGGCGAAGAAGATCTGCGGAGTGTTCTTGCAGGTGCAGTTGTACATCTGGCCCTTGATGGCCTCGATGGCAGCGCGGGCGCCCAGATAGGAGCCGCCGATGCCGATGACCACCAGCACGTCGGAATCCGAGCAGATCTTCTCCGCCGCGGCCTTGATGCGGGCAAACTCTTCCTTGTCATAATCGACGGGCAGATCCACCCAGCCCAGGAAATCGTTGCCGGGGCCGGTACGCTCTTCCAGCAGTTTGTGGGCCGTTTCCACCTGGGGCCAAATGGCGTTCCACTCGCCCTCGTTCACAAAACCGTTCAGGTGTTTTCCGTTGAATTTTACGCTCATGTTATGCTCTCCCGTCCTCTGCCCGGCCCGCTGCCGGCAGTGTATCGCCGGGCGGTGAAGGCTGGGTGTTTGTTTGTAATAACTATACCGTTTTGACAGTATAAAGTCAAGGTGGCCCGCCGGGATTTGGCAAAAAATCAGTGGGCGGTCAGCGCCGCCAACAGGCGCTCAAATCCCAGGCGCATGGTCATGGGCTGCACCGCCGAAGCCGCCGTCACCGGCCAGGAACCCAGTGCTGTTTCGCCGGAATACACCGTCACCGCGCCCACCTGCTGGCCCTCGGCCAGCGGAGCCGCCAGAGTCTGGGGCAGTTCCAGCTCGGCGGTGAGGGCGGCACCTTCCCCCTTCTGCACCAGAATCTTTTCGGGGGCGGCGTAGCGCAGTTCCACCGTCTCCTGGGCCCCGCCGGTCACCGGCAGGCTTGCAGGGGCGTTTTCCGGCGCGGGGGCGGCCACATTTTCAAAATTCGCGAAGCCGTAGTCCAAAAGGGCGGTGGCGGCGTCGAACCGCTCGTTGCTGGACGCCGCCCCCAGCACCACCGCCAGCAGATCGAGGCCGTCACGGCTGGCGCTGGCGGAGATGCACACTCCCGCGCCGCTGGTGGTGCCGGTTTTGAAGCCGGTGACGCCCTGATACCGCTTGAGCAGCTTGTTGGTGTTGAGCAACTGAGTCTGCCCGCCCCGCAGCGTGTCCATCCAGATGGTGGTGTAGTCGGTAATCCGGGGATGGTTCAAAAGCATCTCCCGGCTCATGATGGCCACGTCCCGGGCGGTGGAGAGATGCCCCGCCTCGTCCAGACCGCAGGCATTTTTGAAGGCGGTATTGATCATGCCCAGCTCTGCGGCCTTCTGATTCATCAGCTCGGCAAAGGCAGGCTCCGAGCCGCCGATGAATTCCGCCACCGCCACCGCCGCGTCGTTGGCGCTGGACACACAGATGGCCTTTACCATCTCGTCCAGGGTGAAGGTCTCCCCCGGTTCCAGCCAGATCTGGCTGCCGCCCATGTTGTAGGCATGGTCCGAGACGGGCACCGTATCCTGCAAACTCACCTTGCCCGCCTCGATGGCTTCAAAAGTGAGCAGCAGAGTCATCACCTTAGTGATGGAGGCGATGGGCATGGGGGTGTCCGGTTCTTTTTCATAAAGCACCGTGCCGCTGGAAAGGTCGATGAGCACCGCCGCCCGGCAGGGCACGTCAAAATCCGGCAGGGCAAAGCGGCCGGCGGCCAGCGGCTCGGCGGCGGCAGGCATGCACAGCGCCGCCGCCAGCACACAGCACAGCGCCAGGGCCAGCAGTCTTTTTTTCAGCATAGGAGTTCCTTCCTCTCTTTTCGCAGGCCCGGGGGCCGGTTTTGTCTATGGAATGTATATGCCGCCGCCCTTGCGATTTTGCCCGCCGGGCCGTATAATAAAGCGGTAAATACCCTCTATATCGAAGGAGATACCCTATGCGCGTGAGCTTTTACACCCTTGGCTGCAAGGTGAATCAGAACGAGACCGGGGCGCTGGAGCAGTTGTTCCTGCGCCGGGGCTATACCCTCGCAGCGGAAGGCGAAGCGGCGGACGTTTATGTGGTGAACAGCTGCACCGTGACCGCCGGGGGCGACAAGAAGAGCCGCCAGTGGCTGCGGCGGGCCAAGCGCTTAAACCCCGGCTCGGTGACGGTGATGGCCGGGTGCTACCCCCAGGCCTTCCCCGAGGAGGCCGCGCAGCTGGAAGAGGCGGACGTGGTGGTGGGCAACGCGGGCCGCGCCGCCATGCTGGAGGACATCCAAAAAGCGCTGGACAGCGGCGAGCGGGTGGTGGACATCCGCGCCCATGAAAAGGGCGAGCGATTTGAAGAACTGCCCATGGAGAATTTTGAGGGCCACACCCGAGCCTTCATCAAGGTGCAGGACGGCTGCGACCGCCGCTGCGCCTACTGCGTCATCCCCCGTGCCCGGGGCGCAAGCCGCAGCCGCAGCGAGGAGAGCGTGGTGAAGGAACTGGCGGCGCTGGCCGCCGCCGGATACAAAGAAGTGGTGCTCAGCGGCATCAACCTGCCCAGCTACGGCAAGGACACCGGCACCGACCTGGTGAGCCTCATCGAGGCCGCGGCGAAGGTGGAAAGCATCGAGCGCATCCGGCTGGGCAGCCTTGAACCGGACCTTTTGAGCGACGAAGCCATCGCCCGGATGGCGGCGGTGAAGGAGCTGTGCCCCCAGTTCCACCTGTCGCTGCAAAGCGGCTGCAC
The DNA here is from genome assembly GCF_048426865.1 of Candidatus Allofournierella merdipullorum. Taxonomy (NCBI): domain Bacteria; kingdom Bacillati; phylum Bacillota; class Clostridia; order Eubacteriales; family Oscillospiraceae; genus Allofournierella; species Candidatus Allofournierella merdipullorum. The sequence goes on along the minus strand of NZ_DBFNWJ010000049.1, from coordinate 19,286 downwards.
CGCCACACTGCGGCGGATGCGCCGGGTGTACACCGCCGAGGAGTATGCCCGGGTGGTGGAAAAGCTGCGGGCGGCCTTTGGAGGCTTCGCCAGCTTTACCACCGACGTCATTGTGGGCTTCCCCGGCGAGACCGAAGCGGAGTTTGCCGAAAGCCTTGCCTTTGTGTGCCAGCAGAAGTTTTTGAAAGTGCATGTGTTCCCCTACTCCCGCCGGGCGGGCACTCCCGCGGCGGACTTCCCCGGCCAGCTCACCGAGGCGGAGAAGGCTGACCGGGTGCACCGGCTGCAGACGGCGGCGGACGCGGTGCGGGACACTCTTGCCCGGGAGATGCTGGGCAGCGAAGACACCGTGCTGCTGGAAAAAGCAGTGAGCGCCAACCTGTTCACCGGCTACACCCGGCTGTATCTGCCGGTGGCGGTGAAGGCCCCTGGCGCGGCGGCGGGCCAGATCGTGACCGCGCGGCTCACCGGGTGGGACGGCGAGCGGGCGCGGGCCGAGGCTCTTTAAGCAAAACAGAAAGCGGTGTTTCCTCCCCTTGGGGCGGAAGCGCCGCTTTTTCAGTTCTCTTTCGCCGGGGCGCAGCGGGTCTCCAGCACCGCCTTGAGCTGACGCCCCGCCCCCAGCGGCAGCAAAAATAGGCAGAACAGTCCGCCGGTGGCCGCCACGCTGCACGCCACCTGCCACACATCCCCCGCCGGGGCCGAGATGCGCACAAAGGTCTGGCCCAGGGCCGCGGCGGCGGCAAAGAGCAGCGCCGGCTGAATGAACCACTCGAACCACCGGGTGCGGATGCCGGTGACCTTGTGGATGCGGAAGATGTTCAGCAGCGCTGAGGTCACGTTGGAGGCCCACATCACCACCAAAAATCCCGTCATACCGAAGTGCGGCATGAGCAGCAGCACCAGCGCAATGCGCAGCATCGAGTCCCAGATGCTGTAACGGAAGGTGGCCACCTCCTCCCCCAACCCTTTGAGGATGGAGTCGCCCATGGCGTCCAGATACATGCCCGGCAGCACCGGAGCCAGCACCAGAAGGTAAAGGCCCACGCTCTCATCCCGGTAGAGCAGGCGGGCCAGAGGCGCGGCGTTCAGGGCGATGAGCCCGCCCGCCAGCACCGAAAAGAGGTTTGTGAACAGCATGATGCGGCCCACCAGTGTTTCCAGTGTGCGGCGGCGGCCCAGAATGTGGGCGCGGGTGACCTCCGGCAGCAAAAGCGTAGCCAGCGGCGTCAGAAAAGAAAAGGGAAAGAGCAGCACCGGCATGGCCATGCCCTTGAGCGCCCCGAACTGGGCCAGGCTCTCGGCCCGGCTGCCCAGAAAGGCCAGCAAACAGGCGGGCATCAGCATGTTTTCCGCCGTGTGGAGGGCACTGTCCAGGCAGCGGCCGCCCTCCACCGGAGCGAGGATGTGCCAGATGCGGCTGCCCGTGTCGGCGGGCGGGGCGGGACGCACCCCGCCAAACAGCCGCCGGGCGTCCTTTCTGTAGTCGCGCACAAGCAGCAGGCAGGCCAGTGTCTCGCTGACGGTGTTGCCCGCCACCAGCGCCGCGCAGGCGTACTGCGCGCCCCACTCCCCCGCCGCAGGCAGCACCGCCGCCGCGAGACCGATGCGCACCGCCTGCTCAAAGACCTGGCTCTTCACCCCCGGGCCCACCCGCTGGCGGGCGAAAAAGTAACCCTTGTACACCGCCGCCAGCGCCATGAAGGGCAGACTGGGAGCCAGCACCAAAAGGCTCAGGGCGGCTCGCGCGTCCCCCAGCGCAAAGCGGGCCACCGGCCGGGCAAGCAGCAGCTGGGCGCCGCAGGCGGCAAACCCCAGCCAGAGGGAAAGGCGGGTCAGCCGCGCCATCACCCCGGCGGCCCGGGCAGGCTCCGGGCGGGCCAGCTCCTCAGCGGCCAGCCGGGTAGCCGCCACCGAAACGCCGGCGGTGGCCACAGTGGCGGTCAGACCGTAGACGGTGAAAATCAGCTGGTAAAGGCCCATGCCCTCGGCGCCCAGCAGCGCCGCCATGTAGACCCGCAGCACCATGCCCGCCGCCCGCAGCCCCAGGCCGGTGACCGTGAGGATGGCCGCATTTTTCAGATAGACCCGCACACCGGCCATGAACGCGCCTCCCCCGCTGTTTTCTTCCTCCATTCTTATGCTCGCGGCGGCAAAAAGTATGCCCGGCCACCTTTTCATCCCGGCGGGTTTGTGTTACTATAAAGAGGATTACGACAGGAGGTTTTTTCTATGATCGAAAAGATTCGACTGGCCGCCGGCTATCTGCGGGACCGGCTGCCCGCCGCGCCCCAGGTGGGGCTGGTGCTGGGCAGCGGCCTGGGCGGCCTTGCCGACCGGCTGGAACATCCGGTTTATATCCCCTATTCTGAGATCCCCGGTTTTGTGGTGTCCACCGCGCCGGGCCATGCCGGGCGCTTTGTGGCCGGGCAGCTGGCGGGCAAGCAGGTGCTGTGCATGCAGGGCCGGCTGCACTTTTACGAGGGCCACTCCATGGAGGACATCGTCTTCCCCGTGCGGGTGATGAAGGAACTGGGCATCGAGGCCCTCATCCTCACCAACGCTGCCGGCGGTGTGAACCTGGAGTTCTCGGTGGGCGATCTGATGGTCATCGAGGACCACATCAACTTCATGGGCCGCAACCCCCTCACCGGCCCCAACGACGAGGAAGTGGGCCCCCGCTTCTGCGACATGACCTTCGCTTACACTCCTGCTCTGCGGGAGCTGGCGCTCAAAGTAGCCGCCGAACAGGGCGTGGCCATGCGCACCGGCGTGTATCTGGGCTACATGGGCCCCAGCTACGAGACCCCGGCGGAGATTCGCGCTTTCCGCACTCTGGGCGCGGACGCCGTGGGCATGAGCACCGTGCCCGAGGTCATTGCCGCCAGCCACTGCGGCCTGCCGGTGCTGGCCATCAGCCTCATCACCAACATGGCCGCGGGCATTGAAAAGAAAAAGCTTTCGGGCGACGAGGTCATCGCCATTGCCGACCGCCGCGCTCAGGTCCTGCAGGACCTGGTGCAGGGCGTCGTGGCAAAGCTGTGACCCGCCCCGTAAGATAAAGGAGAGAGAAATCAATGAGCGAATGCACCCATGATTGCAGCAGCTGTTCGCAGAATTGCGCCAGCCGCCAGAATCCTCAGGACTTCCACGAGCCTCCTCACCAGCTGAGCAGCATCAAAAAGGTCATCGGCGTGGTGAGCGGCAAGGGCGGCGTTGGCAAGAGCATGACCAGCGCCCTGCTGGCGGTGGAGATGCGCCGCCGGGGCTACCGCGTGGGCGTGCTGGACGCCGACATCACCGGCCCCTCCATCCCCAAGCTGTTCGGCATCCACGGCCGGGCTCTGGGCGATGAGAACGGCATCTGGCCCATCCAGAGCCGCACCGGCATCGACGTGATGAGCGTGAACCTGCTGCTGGAAAACGAAGAGGACCCCGTGGTGTGGCGCGGGCCGGTCATCGCCGGTGCTGTGAAGCAGTTCTGGCAGGAAGTCATCTGGAAGGACGTTGATTTCCTGTTCGTGGACATGCCTCCGGGAACCGGCGACGTGCCCCTGACCGTGTTCCAGACCCTGCCGGTGGACGGCATCGTTGTGGTCACCAGCCCTCAGGAACTGGTGAGCATGATCGTGGGCAAGGCCGTGAAGATGGCTCAGATGATGAACATCCCCATTCTGGGCGTTGTGGAGAACATGAGCTATCTGGTCTGCCCCGACTGCGGCAAGAAGATCCCCGTCTTCGGCGACAGCCATCTGGAAGAGACCGCCGACAAGTACGGCGTGAAGGTACTGGCCAAGATGCCGCTGGACCCCCAACTCACCGCCTGCGCCGACGGCGGCGCCATCGAGACCTATGCGGGCGACGCTTTGGCCCCCGCCGCCGACGCGGTGGCAGCCCTGCTGGGTGACGTCAAATGAAAAAGCGGCCCGGCCTGTGGCGTCAGCTGCGCCAGGGGCTCTCCCCCTTGCTGGTGGTGACCTGGCTGGTGGTGCTGGCCGTAGTGTTCGGTCTCGCCTTCTTCAGCTGGCAGACATTTCTGTAAACAAAAAAGAGCCGCCCGTTCGGGCGGCTCTTTTTTGGTCTTATTCGATGCCGGTGACTTCGTAGCCCGCGTCGGTGACGGTGGCGGTGAGCACCGCATCCTCCACCGGGGCGTTCAGGGTGACCTTGGCGCATTTGCCCTCCAGGTCGGCCTTGACGGAGGCCACGCCGGGCACTTCGGCCAGCGCCTTCTCCACCCGGGCGGTGCAGTGGCCGCAGGCCATGCCTTCGATGTGAATGGTTTTCTCGGTCATAACAGGTTCTCCTTTCGGCTGCGCGCTTTGGGCGCAGGGCTCGTTATTCTGAGGCAGGCCGGAGGCCCCGGCCTGTTTCGGCTTGAAGAAGTTGAGCCGCAGGGCGTTGGAAACAACGCACACGCTGGAAAGGCTCATGGCGGCGGCGCCCAGCATGGGGTTGAGCACCAGCCCGAAGCCATAGAGCGCGCCCGCCGCCACCGGGATGCCGATGCTGTTGTAGAAGAAGGCCCAGAACAAATTCTCCCGGATGTTGCGGATGGTTGCGCGGGACAGGCGCAGGGCGTTCACCAGATCCCACAGATCGCTCTTCATCAGCACCACGTCGGCGCTGTCAATGGCCACATCCGTGCCCGCGCCGATGGCCACGCCCACGTCCGCCCGGGTGAGGGCGGGGGCGTCGTTGATGCCGTCGCCCACCATGGCCACCCGGCGGCCCTGCTGCTGCAAGGCGCGCACCTGGGCCTCCTTGTCCTGGGGCAGCACCTCGGCCACCACCTGTTCGATGCCCAGTTTCGCCCGAATGGCCTCGGCGGTGCGGGCGTTGTCGCCGGTGAGCATGATGACCTTGAGGCCCATGGCCTGCAATTCACCGATGGCCGCGGCGCTGGTGGGCTTCACCGGGTCGGCGGCGGCCACCAGGCCCAGCAGCTTCCCTTCGGCGGCGAAGTAGAGGGGCGTTTTGCCCTCCTTCGCCAGCCGCTCAGCTTCCGATGCGGCCCAGGCGGCGTCCACGCCCTGCTCCTCCATCAAGCGCAGGTTGCCTGCCAGATGCTCCCGGCCGTTCACGAAGGCCCGCACGCCCCGGCCGGGCAGGGCTTCAAACCGTTCGGCTTCGGGCAGGGGCATGTCCCCCGCGGCGGTGAGAATAGCCTCCGCCAGCGGATGCTCGCTGGGCTTTTCCAGCGCGGCGGCCACCCGCAGAAGTTCGGTTTTGTCCACGCTCGGGGCAGGCAGCAGATCGGTGACGGCGGGTTTGCCCTCGGTGATGGTGCCGGTCTTGTCCAGCACCACGGTGTCGATTTTATGGGCGTTTTCCAGCGCCTCGGCGTTCTTATAAAGAATGCCCAGCCGGGCGCCTTTGCCCGTGCCCACCATGATGGCCACCGGGGTGGCGAGGCCCAGCGCGCAGGGGCAGCTGATGACCAGCACCGAGATGGCCCGGGCCAGGGCAAACTCCATGGTCTGGCCCAGCGCCAGCCAGACGCCGAAGGCGACAAGAGCGATGGCGATGACCACCGGCACGAACACGCCGCTGACCTTGTCCGCCAGCTTGGCAATGGGGGCCTTGGTGGCTCCGGCGTCCTGCACCAGGGCGATGATCTGGGCGAGGGTGGTGTCACCGCCCACCTTTTCCGCCCGGAAGGTGAAACTGCCGGAGCGGTTGATGGAGGCGGCGATGACCCGCGCGCCGGGAGCCTTTTCCGCCGGGATGCTCTCGCCGGTGACGGCGGACTCATCCACGCTGGACAGGCCGGTGAGCACCGTGCCGTCCACCGGGATGCGCATGCCCGGCTTGATGACCACCGTGTCCCCCACGGCCACTTCCTCGGCGGGTATCTCTGTTTCCACACCGTCCCGAAGTACCAGCGCGGTGTCGGGGGCCAGGTCCATCAGCGCACGAATGGCGGCCCCGGTGCGGCCCTTGGCCCGGGCCTCCAGGAACTTGCCCAGGGTGATGAGGGTGAGGATAGTGCCCGCCGACTCAAAATAGAGGTCCATGCGGTAGCGGTCCACCAGCTCCATGTCCCCCGTGCCCAGTCCCCAGCCGATGCGGTAGAGGGCGAACAGGCCGTAGACCACCGCCGCGGCGCTGCCCAGGGCGATGAGGCTGTCCATGTTGGGGCTGCGGCGCCACAGGCTCTTGAAGCCCACCGCGTAGAACTTGCGGTTCACATACATGATGGGCAGCACCAGCAGGAACTGGGTGAGGGCAAAGGTCACCGCCCCTTCTCTCCCATGGAAAAAGGCGGGCAGCGGCAGGCCCATCATGTGCCCCATGGAGACGTACATCAGCGGGACAAGAAAGGCCAGCGATACGGCAAGCCGCTTTTTCATGCCGCGCAGTTCCGCCTCGGCGGGGTCTTCGCCGGCAGGCGCGGCTTTCGTAGGCGCGGCTTTGCCCGCAGGCACAACAGGGCTTGCGCCGTAGCCCGCCTTTTCCACCGCGGCGCAGATATCCGTCTCGGTGACGGCGGCTTCGTCGTATTCCACCTGCATGGAGTTGGCCAGCAGGTTCACCTGGGCGGCGTCCACGCCCTCCAGCTTGTTCACCGCACGCTCCACCGCCGCCGAGCAGGCGGCGCAGCTCATGCCGGTGACGTCAAACTTCTGCTTCATTCTTCGGTTCTCCTTCGCATCCACAGCAGCAGCCCGCCGGGGCGGGCGCGCCGAACAGTTCCTTCAATCGCCGGGCCTGCCGTTCCAGTTCTTCCGCCTCTTCGGTCAGGCCTTGAGCCCGCCGGGTGGCGGCAAAACTGGTGAGGGTGTGGTCCAGCGCGGCCAGCTGGGCGGTGAGGGCGCTTTCCTCCAGCCGAGCGGCCCCGTCCAGGTCCCCCATCCGCCGCAGGATGTCCGCCCGCAGGCCCTGGCCCTCCTGGTTGCAGCTGGGCAGGTTGCCCAGCGCCTCCAGCGCACGGCCGAACTGGCCCTTGTCGGCATAAAGGCGGGCCAACATCCGCCAGGCGGCGCGGCGCTGTTCCTCGTCGGGCAGCTCCACCGCCTGTTCAAACAGCTCGGCGGCGGCGGTCCGCAGTTCTTCCCGGGCAGCTTCGTCCTTCGTTTTATCTCCGAAGCCCGCCAGCAGAAAGCCCAGCCGGAACCGCAAGTTCAAATCGCCGGGGTATTCACGCAAACGCTGACGGCAGAACTCCAGCGCGCCGCGCCAGTCTCCCTCGTCAAACAGCGCCCGGGGCGTTTTGCACACGGCATCGATTTCTTCGGCGGAAAGTTCCGGCCGAAAGCCCAGCAGCTCATCGGCGCTGCAGCCCAGCGCCCTCGCCAGCGGGCAGAGCAGGGCCACGTCCGGCAGCGCGCCGCCGGTCTCCCACTTGCTCACCGCCGCACTGCTGACCCCCAGCTGGGCCGCCAGCTGTCCCTGGGTCAGGCCTTTCGCCCGCCGCAGCCTCTGTACCGTTTCGCCGATGGCGTTCATCTTTGCCACGCCCCTTTCTCTTTTTCCATCTTACCACGGCCCCCGCCGGGGCACAATGGAGCTGTTTTCAAACCAACGGGTAATTTTTTCAACTATTGTTTGAATTATACGACAAAAAGAACGCGGGCTGAAATTCAGCCCGCGCTTTACATTGCGGTTTTATCAGGTGTCCTGCAGCTCGCCGCGGCTGGCGGCCTTCAGATAAGCATTGATGAAGCCGTCCAAATCGCCGTCCATCACAGCCTGCACGTTACCGTTTTCAAAGCCGGTGCGGTGGTCCTTCACCAGGGTGTAAGGCATGAACACATAGCTGCGGATCTGGTGGCCCCAGGCGATCTCTTTCTGGACGCCCTTGATATCGCTGATCTTGTCCAGATGCTCCTGCTCCTTGATCTGATACAGCTTGGAAGCCAGCATCTTCATGGCAGTGTCGCGGTTCTGGAACTGGCTTCGCTCGGTCTGGCAGCTCACCACGATGCCGGTGGGCTTGTGGATCAGACGCACCGCGCTGGAGGTCTTGTTGATGTGCTGGCCGCCCGCGCCGGAGGAGCGGAACACCTGCATCTCAATGTCCTCGGGGCGGATCTCCACCTGGATGCTGTCGTCCATTTCGGGCATAACTTCCAGGCTGGCAAAGCTGGTCTGGCGGCGGCTCTGGCTGTCGAAGGGGGAAACGCGCACCAGCCGGTGCACGCCGTTCTCGCCTTTCAGCAGGCCATAGGCGTTGGGGCCTTCCACCATGATGGAGGCGCTCTTAAGGCCGGCCTCGTCGCCGTCCTGATAGTCCAGGGTGCTCACCTTAAAGCCGTGAGCGGTGCCCCAGCGGTTGTACATGCGGAAGAGCATGTCCGCCCAGTCCTGCGCCTCGGTGCCGCCGGTGCCGGCGTGGAAGGTGAGGATGGCGTTGTTCTTATCGTACTGGCCGCTGAGCAGGGTGATGAGCTGCAGCTCATCCACCGCCTTTTCCACCTCGTTCACCGCGGTCTCCGCCTCGGGAATGAGGGAGGGGTCGTTCTCCTCCTCGCAAAGCAGCAGCATGGTATCCGCGTCGTCGCACAGGGTGCTGAGCTTGGAATAGCGCTCCAGCTTGCCCTTCAGAGAGCTCATCTCGCTGAACACCTTGCCGCTGGCCTCGGTGTCGTCGTAGAAGCCGGGCATGGTCATCTTGTGCTCGAGCTCGGCCACCCGCTTCTCGCTGGCGGTGATGGCCAGCGCGTCGCCCAGCTCCGCCACGGCCTTCCGATGCTCGCCCATCTGCATTTTCAGTTCGTCAATGGTGATCATATCGCAATTCCCTTCTGTGTGCACTAAAACATATCCCATAGTAGTATAGCCGAAAGACGGCGCAAAGTAAAGGGTTTTGCGCTCCGCTCCATTTGCATTTTGCCTCTGTTTGCGCTACAATAGCATCAAATATCGTCTGCCGGCCCCGGGGCCGGCAAAAAGGAGTTTCTATGGCTGATTACACCGGCTGCAAGTGCCCTGTTTGCCAGCAGCCTTTTTCCGATGGGGACGACGTGGTGGTCTGCCCCGAGTGCGGCGCGCCCTACCACCGCGCCTGCTACCAGAAAAACGCCGGCTGCCTCTTTGCCGACCGGCACGCCCCCGGCTTTGAGTGGAAGCCCGCGCCCGGCGAGATGCCGAACCGGGAGACTGCCTCCGCATCGCAAGATGAGATCGCCTGCCCTGCCTGCGGCGCGATGAACCCGGCAGGCGGCCTGTTCTGCGAGAGCTGCGGCGCGCCGCTGCGTGCCGGCGGCCCGCGGTACGCCCCCGGCAGCGGCCCTGCTGCCTCCGGGCCCGCCTCTTACGGCCCGGCCGCCGGCCCTCAGGGCTATTCCTACACCGATGCGCAGCAGGCCGCGCCCGGCATGCTCCATCCCGACGAGGATCTGGGCGGCGTGAAGGCCCGGGACTGGGCGGCTTTTCTTGGCCCCAACGCAGGCTATTACCTGATGAACTTCAAGCGGATGGCCGTGACCGGCCAGAAGCTGGCCATTTCCTTCTCGGCGTTCTTCTTCGGGCCGTTCTACTTTTTCTACCGCAAAATGTGGCTGCCTGCCGCCATTTTCCTGACGCTGGACGTGTTCGGCGTTTACATTCCCCAGCTGCTGCAGTTCCTGGTGCTGGCAGACAGCTCCCTGGTGGCCGGGCTGGATCTGAACGTCTTTTCCGTTGTGCTGAACGTGCTGTGGGTGGTGAACCTGGCGGTGCAGTTCGCCGCCGGCCTGTTCGCCGTGTACTGGTACCGGCGCATCGGTGAAAAGCGCATTGCCCGCACGCTGCAGAGCTGCTCTCCCGCCGAGGCCCCTGCTGCCCTCGCCAAAGCCGGCGGCGTGAGTGTGATCGCGCTGGTGGTGAGCCTGTCGGTGGTGTTCGGCATCTATCTGCTTCTCTCTTTCATGGCGCTGGCGCCCATGATGGCCGCCCCGCTGGCGGGAATGGCTGTTTGAGGCCAAAATTTTCTTTGAAACCCGTCAAACAGCGGTTGACAGCCGCCGGTTTGATTGGTATAATGAATTGCTACCCTTAAAAAGGGTGGTTATCCTTGCCCCGCAAGGGGCCATATGTCCAAAAGGAGGTGCACAGAAATGGCAAAGTACGAGACCATGCTGGTTACCAGCGCCGCGCTCGATGAGGAGGCTTCCTCTGCTCTGATCGGTAAGTTCAAGAGCCTGATCGAGGCGAATGGTACCATCGATTCTGTTGACGATTGGGGCAAACGCCGCCTGGCTTACCCCATCAACGACGAGGAAGAGGGCATCTACACTGTGATCAAGTTCACCAGTGAGCCTGCTTTCCCCGCCGAGCTGGATCGCGTTTACAAGATCACCGACGGCGTTCTCCGCACGATGATCGTGGCCGAAGCCGAATAAGGAGGCCAACCAATGCTGAATGTTGTAGCTTTGATGGGCCGGCTGGTGGCCGACCCGGAACTGCGCCACACCCCCCAGGGCGTGAGCGTGACCACCTTCACCATTGCGGTGGATCGCAGCTTCGTGCGCCAGGGTGAACAACGGCAGGCCGATTTCATCGACATCGTCTGCTGGCGCTCCAGCGCCGAGTTTGTTTGCAAGTATTTCCAGAAAGGTTCTCTGATCGCCGTGAACGGCAGCATTCAGACCCGGACCTATCAGGATAAGAACGGCAACAACCGCAAGGCGTTCGAGATCGTGGCCGACAACGTTCACTTCGCCGGCAGCAAGACCGGCGGCAACCCCGGCACCGGCAGCTACGCGCCCCGGCAGGAAGTCCCCCGCGAGATGGCCCAGGAGGCCCCCAGCTATTCCGCTGGCAGCAATGAAGATTTTGCTGTGATCGACGACGGTGAGGATCTTCCGTTCTAACGAATCGAATTCTAACAGGAGGTAACCAGCCATGGCTTTTGAGAAGACCGAAGGCCGGCCCCAGCGCCCCGTGCGCCGTGGCCGCAAGAAGGTCTGCAGCTTTTGTGTAGACCGTGTGGAGCACATCGACTACAAGGATGTTGCCCGTCTGCGTAAGTATGTCAGCGAGCGTGCGAAGATCATTCCCCGCCGCGTGACCGGCACTTGCGCCTTCCATCAGCGGGAGCTGACCGTCGCTATCAAGCGCGCCCGTCACGTTGCCCTGATGCCCTACGTGAGCGACTAATGTTCACCCAAAAGCCCCTGCCTTGCGGCAGGGGCTTTTTCTTGTTCAAAAAACGGCCCGGCGGGAAATCCCCGCCGGGCCGTCTGTATTTTGTTCAGGCGCCGGGCTGCGCACTGGGCGAAGGCGCCGGCGTCGGCTCCGGGGTGGGTTCGGGCGGATTGATGACCACCCGTTCCTTGGCGATGTAGACGTTCACCGTCACTTCATTTACGTCGATGAACTCACCTGCCTCCACGTCGGTGCGTACCACACAGTCACTGGCGTAGTCGCCGTTGTTCTCGATCATGAAGAAGCTGGCCTTGATGTTGTTGGCCGCCAGTTCCTTCTCCGCGCTCTCCCGGGTGAAGCCGATGATGTTGGGCATCTCCACCTTTTCCGGGCCCTTGCTGATGACCAGCTCGATCAGCGGCTGGCCCTCGGTGGTGGTGGTGCCCGCCTCCGGGCTCTGGTCGATCACCACGCCCTGCGCATGGTCAGAGCTGTACTCCTGGGCAGTGATGGCAAAGCGGTAGTTCGCGCTGAACTGCGGGTCACTTTGCAGCTGGCTGTAGGTGTAGCCGGTGAAGTCCGGCACCAGCACCGATTCAGGCGCCGCGCTGCTGGCCGGCTGACTGGCGCTCTCCGGAGTCGTTACTGCCGAGTCGCGGCCCAGAATGCTCCACAAGAGCAGCGCAAACAGCACCGCGATGACCACCAGACTGCCTGCCAGCAGGCTTTTGCCGCTGACCGCCCACTCCCGCCGGGACTGGTTCAGGCTTTCGGCCGCGCGGGCGCTCATCAGCGAACCCATCAGCTCCGGCACGTTCTGGATCCGCTGGGCGGGGTCCATCTCCAGCGCGTGCTCCAGCACGGCGGACACATGCCCCGGCACCGAAGGCTCCAGCTGCTGCGCCGAGGGCAGGCTGTCGCTCACCAGACGCTGGCGGGCGCTCACCGGCGCCTGCCCCGCCACCAGGCGGTAGAACACCGCCGCCAGGCCGTACACGTCGGTGTAGCGGCCCTCAAACTCGGCGGCGGAATACTGCTCGGGCGCAGAATAGCCCTCGTAAAGCTGGCTCTTCAGCTCGCTCCCCTCGGTGCGCAGGCCCAGCGTACCATAGCCGCACAGCCGGGCAGCGCCGCCGGTGAGCAGGATGTTTTCCGGGGAAATGCCCCGGTGCACAAGGCCGGCTTTGTGCAGGGCGGCCACGCCCTCCATCACCGGCTGCATCATGCTTCTGGCCTGAGCCGCCGACACGCCGCCGGGATGCTCGCTGAGATAGTGGCTCAGGCTCTCGCCGCCCACCTGCTCCAGCACAACGTAAACGGTATTGTTCGCCTCCACCACGTCCAGCACGGCGGCCAGACCGGTGGTGGGGGTGATGCGCATGATGCTGCGGTGCAGGTCGGCAAAGTCCATGCGGGTGGTCTTGAACAGCACCTCCTTGCCCTCTTTGGGCAGGATGGCTCCGGCGGAGTCACGTCCCTCGCTGAGCGTCACCGGGAAATACTCCTTCAGAACGACCCGCACGCCTCCGTTGTTTTCCAGGGCGGCGTAGACAACGCCCTCCCCGTCGGTGGAAACATGCCGTCCCACGGTGTAGCGTCCTGCCAGCAGGCTGGCATAGGGCAGCGTGCCGGGGGGGGGGTTAGTGTTGCGCAGACTCTTGTCGCAGAAGGGACACTGCTCCTTGCCCGCCTCCACCCGGGACAGGCAGTGGGGGCAGAGAATGACGTCGGCCATGGACATCGCCTCCTTTTTTGCGGTAAATAGAAAGCACCCGCCCGTCCCCCGGACAGGGTCGGACGGACAGGCGCCTGTAAGAAGGAGCCGGGATCAGCGATCCAGGTCCTCTTCGTTCTCCAGATTGTGCCAGGTGTTCTGCACGTCGTCATCGTCGTCCAGCGCGTCCAACAGCTTGGCCATCAGCTTCTGGTTGTCCGCGTCGGTGATGGCGGTGGTGGTGGCGGGCACCATCTCCACCTCGGCAGAGATGAAGCTGTACCCCTTGTCCTCCAGCGCCTGACGCACGTCAGAGAAGCTGTCGGGATCGCAGGTGACCTCCACCACGTCGTCGCCCATATCGAAATCCTCGGCGCCGGCGTCGAAGCAGTCCTCCATGACCTTCTCCTCGTCCAGGCCCTCGCCGTCCAGCACGATGACGCCCTTCTGGGTGAACATGAAGCTCACGCAGCCCATGTTGCCCAGGTTGCCGCCAAACTTATCAAAGTAGTGGCGCAGGTTGGCCGCGGTGCGGTTGCGGTTGTCGGTGAGGGTTTCCACCATCATGGCGATGCCGCAGGGGCCGTAGCCTTCGTAGGTGATGGCCTCGTAGTTGTCCTTCTCGCCGCCCTCAGCGCGCTTGATGATGCGCTGGATATTGTCGTTGGGCACGTTCAGGCTCTTGGCCTTGGCGATGAGGTCGCGCAGCTTGCTGTTGGAGTTGGGATCGCCGCCGCCGGTGCGCACTGCCACCGCGATCTCACGGCCGACCTTGGTGAAGATCTTGGCCTTCTGGCCGTCGGTCTTCTCCTTCTTGCGCTTGATGTTATTCCATTTGCTGTGTCCGGACATTGTTTGGATTCCTCCTATTATCTTGGGCCGTTTTTGCCCAAACGATTGCCTTTTAACTAAATAATTTTATCATATCCCGCCGGGGATGGCAAGGGGGGCAGCGGGCCGGACAGGCCGTTCTGCCTCCCGCTTGTGCGGTTTCGCGCCGGTGTTTCAGAAGTTCAGCTCCATATTCACCGATTTCTCGCCGAACCCGTATTCCCGGTAAAGCTTCATCGCCCGTGTGTTCGCCCCGTTCACCTGCAGTTCCAGACCGCAGCAGCTGCGCTTTTGGGCAATGGCCCTGCACTCATCCAGCAGCCGGCGGCCGATGCCACGGCCCCGATGTGCTTCGTCCACTGCGATGGAATCGATGTAAAGGGTCTTGCGCTCCATCTTCACGGGGCCGCCCGTCTGCCGCTCCCGGTAGACGACAACGCCGGCGACGGTCCCGTTTTCTTCCCACACCAGCGCCTGGCCGCCGCGCACCAATTCATCGAAATAGTCCGGCGGCAGAACCGTGACTTCAGCCCGGTAAACGTCCGGCCGCCAGCCGGCATGCAGGTTTTGCACCTGCTCCATAATGGCTTCCACGGCTTCATAGTCGTTGAGGGCTGCGTTTCGTATCATCGCGTTCATCTCCCTGTCACTTGAGGTTTCGCAGCGCCTTGGGATAGTGATTCTTCACCCGGCCGCCGCTCACCTTGCCGCCGCCCAAGGGCAGACCGTCCACCAGTACAGCGCACCAACCGTTCTTCGCGGTGACCGCCTCGATCTCCTCGCCCCGTAGCCAGGCCTCGGTGCGCGGATCGTCCAGGGTCAGTTCTTCCCGGTTCTCGCAATCCGGGCCATAGGCCATGAACAGGTGATGGTCCGGCTCAAAGCGGCCTTTCTGGGCCCGGCCCAGCGCCACACCGCAGCGGGCGATGTTCAGCTTGAGGTCCTCGCCCTGCCATGCGGAAGGAGTCAGGAACAGCCTCTCCCCTGCTGCCTGCGTGTTCCGCTCTTTGAGCGCCGGGAAATACTCTGCCGCAAAGGCCAGCCACTCGGCGCAGGGCTTGCCCGGACGAGCGGGTTTTACCCGGCGGGGCGTGGGGACGGCAGCCTCCAGGCTTTTCCGAAGTTTCGTCATAAAGTGGCCTTCGCCGCCCTGGGCAGGCCAGATGCGGCGGGTCTTGTCCGCCGGGAAGGGATGGTCACCGCAGCGGTTTTCTTCGCCGGGCGCGCCGAAGGAAAAGCCGCAGTCCAGCAACTCAAACTCAGGGTGCAAGGCCAGAAAGTGCCCGATCTGACCCTCGTCCTCCTCGGGCGCGAAGGTGCAGGTGGAATAGACCAGCAGCCCGCCGGGGGCCAGCACAGCAGCGGCGTTTTCCAGGATCTCGGCGCCCAGAGCAGCGCACCGGGCCACCAAAGCCTGGCTGTGCTGGGCCACCGCCTGGGGTTCCTTGCGGAACATCCCCTCGCCGGAACAGGGAGCGTCCACCAGCACCCGGTCAAACCAGCCGGGCAGCGCCGCCGCGAGGCGGGCGGTATCACCGGTGGTGATGACGGAATTCACCGGGCCCATCCGTTCCAGATTGCTCATCAGCGCCTGGGCGCGGGCAGGCTCGTACTCGTTGCTCACCAGCACCCCCTGCCCTTCCAGCGCCGCAGCCAGCTGGCTGCTCTTGCCGCCGGGCGCGGCGCACATGTCCAGCA
This sequence comes from Candidatus Allofournierella merdipullorum, assembly GCF_048426865.1. Lineage (NCBI taxonomy): Bacteria > Bacillati > Bacillota > Clostridia > Eubacteriales > Oscillospiraceae > Allofournierella > Candidatus Allofournierella merdipullorum. Next base: position 3,973 of record NZ_DBFNWJ010000049.1, on the reverse strand, counting down.
CCCGATGGCCGGGCTGCACCTCCAACAGCGCCGCCGGGGCGCTGGCCGAAGGCTCCTGCAGGTAGAATGCGCCCGCGTGATGATAGGGATGCTTGCCCAGTCGCAGCTCGCTGTCGCCCAGAACCAGACCGGTCGGGCAGAAGAGCGAGGGCGTCAGCGGCGCATCCAGTCGCCGAACCAGCCACTCGGGGGTACAGCGCAGACCGTTCACCGTCAGCCCCCTTGCCGGGGCCTCGGGTGCGGCGAACAGGCTGTCGAACCGTTCGCCCAGCAGCGCGCGCTCTCTCGCTTCAAAATATTCCGGGTACATACTCCACCGCCTTTGCATAACCGCCCCGCGCCGGGGCAGAATAGGAACGAAGGGGCAGACAAACAGCCGCCCCCGTCAAGGAAAGGAGACAATCATCATGGACAATCGCAACACCAAGACCAGCAGCCAGAACGCCAAGACCACCTCTCAGTACGACAAGACCGGCGCCAAGAACATGGTTCCCAATCCTGTGAACAGCAAGTCCACCAACACCGCGAAGAACGGCGCCAAGAACTGCGCCAGCACCAAAGGCACCAAATAACAGCGTTCCGAACACAAACGGGGGCCGGGCGGGATGAACCGCCCGGCCCCCGCTCTTTGCGTTCTCCGTGCTTATTCCGCCGGCTTTTCCAGCGGATCGAAGCCGGCCCACAGCGCCTCGAACAGCTCTTCGATGCGTGCGGTCTGGCCGGTAAGAAACAGCCAGCCCAACAGCGCCTCAAAGCCGGTGGAGGCGCGGTATTCCTGGGGCGTGGCGTGTTTTGCCACCGTGGCTTTGCTGGCGTTGCGCCCACGGCGCAGCACCGCCTGTTCGGCCTCGGTGAGCATCGGCTCGATGACCTCCAGCGCCTTGCTCTGCCCCTTCGCGGATACATACTTCACGCACACGGCGTGCAGCTTGCCGGGGGTGAGGCGGGTGCGCTCCACCAGCCGGCGGCGCACCAGCAGTTCCAGCACGCCGTCCCCCACAAAAGCCAGGTTCAGCGGCGACTGCTCGTGGATGTCCACCGGCGATTCGCTCTCCAGATACAAACGTTCCAGCTCCTTTTTGCGGGCTGCGCCCGCCTTCTCAGAAGATATAGTCGAACTCGTACTCGCCGATCTTGATGGTGTCGTCCTCCTGCACGCCCTGGGCCACCAGATCGTTCAGGATGCCGCTGTCTCCCAGCTGCCGCTGGAAGTACTGCAGGCTCTCGTAGTCGTCCACGTCGCTGCCGGCCAGAATGCGCTCCAGCCAGGGCGCGTCGATGGAGAACTCGTGCTCGCCGGTCTTTTCGATGGTGTAGCTGCGCTCGCCCACCGGCACCGCCTGGGGCACATACTCCGCCTCAAAAGTCTGCACCGGGGGCAACGTCTGAAGCTGCTCCCAAACAAGACCGGGCAGAGCCTTGAGGCCCTGGTTGGCCGCGGCGGAGATGGGCAGGAAGGTCAGGCCCTTGCCCTCGATGTAGGCGCGGAAGGCCTCGATCTGCTCTTCGGTGGCGATGTCGCACTTGTTGCCCAGCACGATCTGGGGTCGGGCCGCCAGCTCCGGGCTGAAATTCTCAAGCTCCGCGTTGATCTTCTCGAAATCCTCCACGGGGTCGCGGCCTTCGCAGCCGGAGACGTCCACCACATGCAGCAGCAGACGGCAGCGCTCCACGTGGCGCAGGAAGTCGTGGCCCAGGCCCACGCCCTCGCTGGCGCCTTCGATGAGGCCGGGGATATCGGCGGCCACAAAGCTCTGCTCAGGGCCCACACGCACCACGCCCAGCACCGGGGACAGAGTGGTGAAATGATAGTTGGCGATCTTGGGCTTCGCCGCGCTGATGACGCTGATGAGGGTGGATTTGCCCACGTTGGGGAAGCCGATCAGGCCCACATCGGCGATCAGTTTCAGTTCCAGACGCACCTCAAACTCCTGGCCGGGCAGGCCGGGCTTGGCGAACTTGGGGATCTGGCGGGTAGGAGTTGCGAAATGGGTGTTGCCCCAGCCGCCCCGGCCGCCTTTGGCCACCACCACCGGCTCGTTGCCGGAGATGTCCGCCATCACAAGGCCGGTGTTCGCCTCTTTCACCAGGGTGCCACGGGGCACACGGATGACGAGATCCGGCGCGTTTCTGCCGGTGCAGCGGGCAGCGCCGCCGTTCTGGCCGGCTTCGGCCACATACTTGCGCTTGTAGCGGAAGTCCATCAGAGTGGACAGGTTATCGTCGGCCACAAATACCACGTTGCCGCCCCGGCCGCCGTCGCCGCCGTCGGGGCCGCCGGCCGCCACGAACTTCTCACGGTGGAAACTCACCGCGCCGTCGCCGCCCTTGCCGGCCTTGATGGTGATCTTGGCCACATCTACAAACATGGACATACTATACTCCTTATTCGTTGTTCGTAAACAGTGTGCCCGCGCGCGGGGCGCTTAAACCAAAAAGCCGCAGGGGCTGGCCCCTGCGGCTTTGCAAACCATTACTGGCGGACGCTGACCTTCTTGCGGTCGCGGCCCATGCGCTCAAAGCTGACCTTGCCGTCAACCAGAGCGAACAGGGTGTCGTCGCTGCCCTTGCCCACGTTCTCACCGGGGTGAATGTGGGTACCACGCTGACGAACCAGAATGTTGCCGGCCAGCACGAACTGACCGTCGGCGCGCTTGACGCCCAGACGCTTGGACTCGGAATCGCGGCCGTTCTTGGTAGAACCTACGCCTTTTTTATGTGCCATTGTGTTACACCTCCATTACTTAACCGTTGATCGCGGTGATCTCGACCTTGGTGTAGGGCTGACGATGGCCCATACGGCGGGCGCTGCCCTTCTTGGGACGATAGGTGATGATGTTCAGCTTCTTGCCCTTGCCGTTCTTGACGACCTTGGCTTCCACGCTGGCACCCTCAACATTGGGAGCGCCCACTTTGGTGTCGCCTTCGCCGCCCACAGCCAGGACGTTCTCGAACTTGACAGTGGAGCCTTCCTCGGCGTTCAGCTTCTCAACGAAGACCACGTCGCCCTTCTGGACGCGGTACTGCTTGCCACCGGTAACGATGATCGCGTACATAGTTTTTGCCTCTCTTATATAAGTCTCGCTGGACGATAAGGCGGGTGAATGTTTCACACCTCTTGGGTGCCCAAACCATGCGGCTTTAATACTATACCACAAACCTTTGCAGATTGCAATAGTTTTTTGCGGATAAACAGGCGTTTTTTGCCTGTATCAAGCCATTTTTCGTCTCGCATCGGCAGTATGATGCAGCGGCGCGGGGTGGAATGCATTAGCTGCCCAGCACAGCGGCTTCCAGTTCCTGTACCTTCTGCAAATAGTAGTCCGCGTTCTGCTTCATAAAGCTTCGGACGCCCTCCACTTCGCAGCCCCACCCCGCAAAAGCAAAGGGCACTCCGCAGGTTTTGGCCATCTGCCAGCCGGGCTTCAGGTCATCCACCATCAGCAGCTGCCCGGGGGCAAGGTCAAAGCGCGCCATGATCTGCTCCAGCGGCCAGGGCGCGGGTTTTCGCTTGTCCGTTCCCAGCTCCCAGCCAAAGATCAGATCCGGCTCAAAGCCGAAGTGATGCTTGTAGTCCCTGCGAATGGTCACGCTGTTGGAGTGGCTCACCACGCAGACCAGCCCACCCTGCTCTTTGAAACGGCGAAGCAGACGGTCCATCCCCTCAAAGGCAGGCGCGATGTTCGCGTTGGACCATGCAAGCCAGCCGGCTTCCTGAATGGCCATTTCTTCAGGTGTAAAATGCAGAATATCCCTGCACAATGCCTCAAAGCCCGGGTCAAAATTATAGGCGATGAACTGCTCCAGGGTCCAGTGAATATCCGGGCGAAGCTTCTTCAGTGCCTCAACAAACGCCGGATAGTGGATGGTCGGTGTGCTGCGCACCACGGTGTCATCGTGATCCAGCACAAGGCAGGGAAATTTCAGCATGGATGTTCCGCACTTCCTTTCTCTTCTTTATCATCGCACAAAA
>NZ_DBFNWJ010000048.1:0-38848 GCF_048426865.1 Candidatus Allofournierella merdipullorum | reverse complement strand
AAAGCGCCCGTTTACGGGCGGCAAGTAACAGAACTTTCGCGGCTGGCAGACCGTACTTGCGCGACGTGACGCGCATGCTAGTATTCTAGGGCTATGCCCGCATGTGAATAACCCCCGGCTTGGCCGGGGGTTATTTATTGTGCCGAAAAATTTGCAACTCCGATGCGTCTTGATGGATACTTCTTGCCCCGCCCGGCGGGATACTTTACCTGCGGCAGAAACCTGCCGGAACACAGGATAAAGGAGAGTGTATACCATGAAGATGAGACTTGCCGCTCTGGCGGCGCTTTTTGCTCTTGCGGCGGCGCTGACCGCCTGCTCGGGCGGGCCGCAGTCCGCACCGGCTCCGTCGAGCCTTCCGCCTCAGTCGGAGAGCACCGCCCCCGACAGCGAAGTCGGCCCCGCTTCGGAACCCACCGATAAAACCGAGACGGAGACCAAAGGCACGGGCGAGAGCATTTCGGGCTATAAAAGCTTCACCATTCACTACGAGGACGGCACCGAAACCGCCATCGAGCGGGGCGTAGAGGGCCTGACCTACACGCTGGAGGGGGTGAAGGTGTTCGATTCCATCGAAGACGCCGGAGTGGACATGTACGGCTGCACGGTGGACAGCGAGGACATCCTTGCCCGGCCCTTTGTGCTGGCGGAGCTGAAAGCGGATTACACCGCACCCGCCGGCGGGGAGCTGGAGGTCATCGCGGACGCCAACGATCTGACGCCCCTGCTGCTGACGGACAAGCTGGAAGCAGGCAGCGAGCCAGCCTTCCCCGCGCTGGGCTATTTCAGCCTGCGCCCCAAGGAGGGCGACGCCAAGCTGGACAGCCAGCACCAGGCCTATTGTTACATCATCAAGGACGGCGAGGGCGTTACCTTCCAGCTGGGCATCTTCTGTGACCGGGCGCTCATCGACTCAAAGAACCTCTACCTTGAGGTAAACGCGGTGCCCGCGCCTCCCGACGGCGGCACCGTTACCGGAGACACCGCCCGGCGGATGTTTGACCTGCTGGGAGAATAATAAAAAGGCTGTTGCTCAACACATTTGAGCAACAGCCTTTTTTGATTGAAAGGGTTTTACGCGGTCTCGGCCTGGGCACGGGCGGTCAGCTCATGCAGGTTGGCGTTGTAGACTTCCTCGTTCAGCAGGTTCTCAGACTTGGCAACGTACAGGCAGGTGCAGGAGTCGCCCACCACGTTCAGCGAGGTGCAGAGCATCTCGATGGGGCGGTTGATGGCCAGGATCAGGCTGTAGGCCATCAGAGCGCTGTCGTTGGTCATGCCCACGCCGGACAGGATGGTGAACAGGATGATGGCACCGGCGCCGGGGGCGGCAGGGGTGCCCGCGGAAGCGATGAGCGCCAGGGCCATGATGACCAGCAGGGAGAGCGGGGTGACGTCGTAGCCGCCGCAGCCCGCCACGAACAGGGTGGCAACGACCTGCATGATGGCGGTGCCGTTCATGTTCACGGTCATGCCCAGGGGCAGCACGAAGGAGGCGACGGATTCGTCCACACCCAGCTCCTGGGAAGTGGTCTCCATGTTCAGCGGCAGGGCCGCGGCGCTGGAGGAGGTGGAGAAGCCGAACAGCGCCACCTTGGAGATCTTCTTGATGAAGGGGATGGGGTTCAGCTTGGTGCCGAAGCGGATGATCAGCGCGTAGCCGAACACCAGATACACCAGCAGCAGCACAACGGTGGTGAGCATGTAGAAGGCCGCAGGGCGCAGGTAGTCGATGCCGTAGGTGGCGAAGGTGCGGGTCAGCAGCACGAAGATGGCCAGCGGGCCCACCTTGGAGACCACAAAGTTCAGGAACACCACGCAGAGGTTGTTGACCTCGTTGAACAGCTTGGTCAGGGTAGAGCAGCGGTCCTCGCCCACGGCGGTGATGCACAGGCCCACCGAGGCGGCGATGAACACAATGGCCAGCACGGCGGTGTTGTTGCCGAAAGCAGTGGTGATGTTGGAGGGCACGATGTTCAGGATCACGTTCAGAGGGTTCGAACCGGAGGCGCCGGTGCTCGCCTGAAGCGAACCGACGGAGGTGGTGAACAGGCCGGCCTCAAACAGCCACAGGCCTACGGTAGCGGCCAGCACCAGCGCGAAGAGGGAGCAAAGCATGAACCAGCACAGGGTCTTGAAGGAGATGCGCCCCAGGGTGCGGGTGTCCGAGATGGTGCCGATGGCCAGGGCGATGGAGGTGAACACCATCGGAACGATGACCAGCTGCAGCGCACGGATGAACATCTGGCCGATGATGTAGAACAGGCCGATGGCATTGGAGGCCCCTTCAGCGGTGATGTCCTGGAACAGGATGTTGTTGATCGTGCCCCAGAGCGCCGCGTTGCCGGAAGCGTTCAGCGTTTCACGCAGCCACATAAAAAAAAGGCCTGCAACGCATCCAAACAGAAGCGCCAGACCCATTTTTGCTGCCAGGGAACGAGAATTTTTTGCTTTTTTCATGATCAATACCCCCACCACATCGAATTGCTTGCGCAGGGCTGCCCGCGAGCAGGCCGTCAGGGGGGCGGGTGCAGGAAACGGACAGCTGACTGCTGAAACCAAATGGAACGGCGCGGCGGGGCCGCGTGACCGCGTCCCGGCACACCTTTAATATCATACTCAAAGATTCGACGCATTTCAACTGTTAATTCCGTAGAAAAAATTCAGATAACGAGGGACAAAATGGATAAAGTTGCAAAAAAGAACCCGAGATGCGCTGTATTGGGAGCAGGCGCTTGAAAGAAGTCACACTTTTGTGAATGCTTGTTATGAGACGCACCGGCGGGCAGAAACTGCGCGAAAAAACCGGGCCGCCCCGAAAGGGGAAGGCCCGGTTTTGCCGTGCGATATTCAGAAAAACGGTGGCTTAAAACCAGCCGATCCAGATCCCCGCGGCCATGGTCGCGGCGCCCAGAGCACGTCCGGCCCGGCGGGCGGCGCGCATGCCCAGCAGGGCAATGGTCTGGGGCGTGACCAGAGGAAAGAGTAAAATGTCCGACCCGATCAGCAGCATGCCGCCGCCGACCAGGGCGCTTTGCTCACAGAGCGCGCCGGCAAACAGTGCCAGCACTCCCACGGCCAGCAGGAGAAGGAACCACTTGATACAGCGCTGGTCCCAGGCGAGGGTGCGCTCGTAACGCTCGCTGCAGGCGTCGCTGCAAAAGCGCCGCCCGCGCGGGATCTCTTTGCCGCACCAGCCGCAGCGGTCCATGGCGGTCCCTCCTTCCGAACAGGCGGCTTACAGCTTCGCCAGCTCCACGGCCACCTTGGCGGCCAGACGGGCGTTGTTGTAGGCCAGCTGGATGTTGGTGGCCAGGCTCTTGCCGCCGGTGTACTCCACGATGTGGGCCAGCAGGTAGGGGGTGATGTTCTTGCCCCGTACGCCGTCCTCTTTGGCGGCGGCCAGCGCCTTGTCGATGACGGCGCTCATCTCGTCGAAGTCCAGGGCGTACTCCTCGGGCACCGGGTTGCCGATCAGCATGCCGCCGTTAAGGCCCAGATCCCACTTGGTGCGGGCGATTTTGGCGATCTCGGCGGCGCTCTTGGCGGTGTAGTCCACGCCGAAGCCGCTCTTGCGGCAGTAGAAGGCGGGGAACTGGTCGGTGTTGTAGCCCAGCACCGGCACGCCCATGGTCTCAAGGTACTCCAGGGTCAGGCCGATGTCCAAAATCATCTTGGCGCCCGCGCACACCACCGCCACGGGGGTGTGGGCCAGCTCCTGCAGGTCGGCGCTGATGTCCATGGTAGTCTCGGCGCCCCGGTGCACGCCGCCGATGCCGCCGGTGGCGAACACGGGAATGCCCGCCAGGCTGGCCAGGATCATGGTGGAGGCCACGGTGGTGGCGCCGGTGCCGCCGGTGGCCAGCAGGATGGGCAGGTCGCGGCGGCTCACCTTGGCCACGTTCTCGCCCTTGCACATCAGCTCCAGCTCTCCGGCGGACAGGCCCACCTTCATCCGGCCGTCGATGATGGCCATGGTGGCGGGGATAGCGCCCTCGGCGCGGATGATGCGCTCCACCTCGGCGGCGAAGGTCAGGTTCTCGGGGTAGGGCATGCCGTGGGAGAGAATGGTGCTTTCCAGCGCGACCACCGGCTTGCCCGCCTCCACGGCGGATTTGACTTCGGGTGCGATGTCCAGATAGTTCTTCAGGTTCATTTTACATACTCCTTTATCATAGTGTGAACGGCTTGTTCGCTCATGGTCTCACTGATGGTGTCCGGCGCGGCGATGGCCACAAGGCCCGCGCCCAGGGCGAAGTCCAGCACTTCGTCTTCGCTCTTGCCCGCCAGCGTGGCGTGCACGATGCCCGCCATGGTGGCGTCGCCCGCGCCGGTGGCGTTCACCAGCTTGTCAAACACGCGGCTGCGCCGGTGGACGCTGCCCGCCGGGCCTTTGTAGTAGATGCCGTCCGCCCCAAGGCTGACGAACACCCGCCGCACGCCGGTGGCCAGTACCCGGGTGCAGGCCTCTTCCAGGTCGGCGTCGGTGGCGATGGACATGCCTGCCAGCACCTCCATCTCCAGCCGGTTGGGCTTGATGGTGTCGAAATGGCCCAGCACCGGCACCAGCTTCTTCGCCCAGGTGGTGCTCACCGGGTCGATGTAAAGGGGAGCGGTGCAGTGTTTTGCAAGATATTCCAGCGCCTCGGCGGGCAGGTTGCCGTCGCACACCACCACCGGCGCCGCGTTCAACAGGTCCATGCGGGCGGCCACAAAGTCCGCGTCGATGGCCGAGAGCACACGCATGTCGCTCATGGCCACCAGCATGTCGCCCTCCGAGTCCATGATGGAGATATAGCTGGAGGAGGGATGATCCTCCCGCACCAGCAGCCCCCGGGTGCCCACGCCCAGCGCGGCGCAGGAGTCCAGCAGCATGCGGCCGTAGACGTCGCCGCCCACGGCGCTCACCAGCTCGCACCGCTGGCCCAGACGGGTGAGATTGTCCAGAATATTGCGGGTCACGCCGCCCACCGACACGTGCAGCCGGCCGGGGTTGGAGTCCCGCATGATGAGGGGGGCAAGGCTCTGGCCGTGGATGTCCACATTGGCCCCGCCGATGCCTGCCACATAGGCTCCGCCCAAGAAAACACCTCCCGAAAAACGATTGATTGGGAAGATACTATTTTACTATATCCGCCCCCCGGATTACAAGAGGCAGTGAATAAAACCCGCCGCCTCGCCGCAAACTAAGGGCAAAGCGATGACCCGCCGCCCCTGCGCGGCCGGCAGCAGAAAAAAACAAGGAGCGATAGCATGAACAGGATCATCTCGTTTTTCAAAGGCAAGGGCTTTTATGTGGCCCTGGCCCTGTGCATCCTGGCTGCGGCGGCCAGCAGTTTCTGGGCCATCCGGGGCGTGATGCAGCGATTCGGGCCGAACGCGAACAGCAGTCTGGAACAGGAGGGAACGCAGGAATGGGACTTGCCGGACGTACAGGTGGAGCAAAAGGTGAACGATGTGCCCGTGCCATCGGCAAAGCTGTCACAGCCGTCGTCCTCGGCGTCTGGCTCTGGCGAAGCCTCCGCGCAGGATGGGGACTCTGGCGAGGCTGTCGCTGCGCCCGCACCCTCCTTTGTGCAGCCGGTCGATGGGCAGATCACGCAGGTCTACTCCGGGGATGAGCTGGTCTACAACGAGACGCTGAAGGACTGGCGTACCCACAACGGCGTGGACATCGCCTGTGCCGAGGACGCCGCGGTGAAGAGCGCGGTGGCGGGCACCGTCTGCAACATCTACGAGGACGGCATGTGGGGCCAGATCGTGGAGGTGGAAGCGGGCGAGCTGACCTGGCGCTACGCGGGCCTGGACGTCTCCAGCCTGCAGGTGGCGGTGGGCGACGCGGTGAGCGCCGGCCAGGCCATCGGCACGGTGGGTGAAGTGATGGCCGAGACCTCCGCCGGCCCCCATCTGCACCTGGAAGTGCTCAAGGGCGGCAACCGGGTGGACCCCCAGCACTATTTTGAATAAAGCAAGCGGACCCCTGCCTAAGGGCGGGGGTCCGCTTTGTGATTTTATGCCCGCTGGCCCAGCATCGCGGCCCGACGGCCCGCGGTGGCCTCGGCGGCCAGGTCGCAGGCCAGCTTGCCCCGGCTGCGGGTGGTGAGCAGTTCATTGGCAAAGAGCAAGAAGTCCGAGCGCAGCAGCACCGTCTCGCCGGCCTCGCCCTCCTTCGCCGGGCGGATGGAGGCGAGCCCCGCCTGGCACAGCAGGGCGCACAGCCGCTCATAGGCGGCCAGCTCCGCCCGGGGCGCGGCCAGGCTGTAGCCCTCGGCCAGGGTGTCCGGGCAGGCGGCAAAGCGGCTCAAAAACAGCTCCAGCTCGTCCATCGGGTCCCGCCCGGCGGGCAGGCAGGCGCAAATTTGGGCCGCCAGCGCGTCGCCGTTTTCCGCCAGCAGGCGGCGGGGGCTGCGGGCCTTCAGCAGGGTGGGTTTGCGGCGGCAGGCGATGCTGAACACCAGCGTCAGGCCGTCCATCAGCGCCGCCAGAAACAGGCAGAACAGGGCCATGCCCCGCTGGGCGGGCGCCGTGAGGGCCAGCAGCGGTTTCAGGTGCAGGTCGGTGATCTGCAGCGCCGCATCGCCGGCCTGCAGCACCTCCTCGCCCGCCACCTCGTTCACCCGCAGCACCGCGTTCGTAATTTCGGCGGAAAGCAGCGTTTTCATTTCCTGGGCGTTGGCCCGGGTGACCTGCCCGCCGGGAAGCTGGGCGGCCAGCTCGTCAAAGGAGGCCATCAGCTGGGTGCCCACGCCGGTCATGGCGGCGTCCACCGGGCGCAGCAGGTCGTCGGTGGAGAGGGTGCTGCCCGTCTGGGTGGCGGCCAGCTGCACCAGCCGGCCAAGGGCGGCCCGGGCGTCGCTGGTCAGCGTGCCCTCGGCCTCGGCGGCGGTGAGCGCGTTCAGAAGCAGGGCGCGGGCGCTTTCCAGCTGGGCCGCCACCGTCTCGCCTTCGCCGGAAAGTTCGGCGGCGGCCGCCTCAAAGGCGGAAAGGTCCGAGGCATTCTGCGCCGTGGCCCCGGCCAGGGCGCTCTCGCTGTCGAAGCCGTAGCGGGCCAGGATGGCCTGCCGGGCCGCCGCCTGCTCGGTAGAGGAGTTTTCGGTGACGCTGGCAAGATAGGCGTTGTAGGCCGCCACATAGTCCTCGTAGTTTGCGTAGCTGGAACGGCTGGGGGCGCGCAGGCCGCCGGAATACTCGGCGCCCGCTTCCTCCAGTTCCTTCGCGCAGGCGGCGAGGCGGGCGCTTTCCTGTTCCAGCAGGCTGTACCGCTGGGCCAGGTCGCTCACCATGGCGTTGATCTGGTCCTGGGCGGTGCGGAAGGCCTCGGTGCGGCGGGTGGCGTAAACGCCGTCCAGCGTGCTGCGCACTTGGGCGTACTCCGAAGCCAGATAAACGGCGGGCGGATTCACGGTGTTGTAGATGCCTACATAAGAATAATAGGTGGAGCAGCACAGCGCCAGCCCCAACGCGACGCAGCGCAGCGGGGTGATGCGCACCCGCAGGCTGCCCGCCAGAAACCAGGCGGTGGCCTGCACCGCCAGGGCGAAGAAGAGGGGGGCCAGCACAAAGATGCCGCTCAGGAACACCGTGGCGCCCTGCAGGGTGGTGATGAAGCTGATGGCCTGCAACAGCAGGGTCACGAAGGTGACCAGGCGCAGCAGGTTTTCCTCGCCGAAGAAGCCACGGCGGCGGCCCAGCAGCATCAGTTCGGCCCCCTCAGGGGCCCGGGGCGCCGGGGCAGGAGTGAATGCTTGGGAAAAATAGGACATGGGAATCACCTTTCAACACAGTTCGGCACACCCGGTCACAGGGCCGCGGCGGCGCAGGGTTCGGACGGCTCGGCTTCCCCGCCGTCCCCGGCGGGCTGAGGCGCGGGCTTTTCGGTGAGGGGCAGCGCCACCTGCACGCAGAACAGGTCGGCGTCCACCCGCACCTCCAGCGTGCCGCCGCAGGCTTCGGTGAAACTCTTGGCGATGGACAGGCCCAACCCGCTGCCCTCGCCGGTGCGGGAGGGGTCGCCCCGCACAAAGCGCTCGGTGATCTCGGCGGGGTCGAACTCCATCTCATAGCCCGCCACGTTCTTCACCTGGGCCACGGCCTGGCTGTCCTCGGAGGCAAGCTCCACGTACACCCGGCTGCCCGCCAGCGAGTAGCGCAGGGCGTTGGAGAACAGGTTCTGGAACACACGGTACATCCGCTCGCCGTCCGCCAGCACCCAGGCCTCGGGGGCCAGAGCGGTGCGGAAGGTGAGGGGACTGGCGGCGATGGTCTCGTCCATGTCCGCCAGCGTCTGGCGGATGAGCTTGGAAAGATCAATGGCTTCGGGAGCCAAAGGCAGACTGCCGCTGGCCGCCTTGGAAAGGTCGAACACGTCCTGCACCATGTGCTTGAGCCTGTCCGCCTTGCGCTGGATGATCTTGGCGTAGTCCGCCGCCGCCCCGTCCAGAGGCTCGGCGCAGAGCAGGTCCGCGTAGTTGATGATGCTGGTGAGGGGCGTTTTCAGATCATGGGAGACGTTGGTGAGCAGCTCCATCTTCATCCGGTCTGCCCGGCGCTGCTGCTCCACCGCCGCGTCGATGCCCTCCCGCAGGGCGTTCAGGTCCTCGGCGGCGCCGTGCAGGGGAGCGGCCTCCTTGAAGTGCAGCGGCTGGGCCGCGCCTTCGCTGCGCAACGTGTGCAGCGAGCCGGTGAGACGCCCCACATCCCGGCAAAAGCGCAGCTGCAGGGCGACGCCGACCAAGGCAAAGCCCAGAGCGATCAGATGCCCCAGCAGGAGGGCCAGCACGGTCAGCCCGGGAGAGGACCAGTAGGAGGTATAGAACATCAGCCACAGCAGAGGCGGCAGCGCCACCGGCACCAGCCAGTACAGCAGCGCCGGCCCGGCCACCCGCCGCTGCCAGGGCTGGGCGTGCCAGACGTTCCGCATAAGACCCGCCAGCCGCCCGACGAGGCTGCGGCGGAACACGCCTGCGCCGTTGAAACGCAGGTCAACAAGGGTCAGCCACACCAGAGGCCAAAGCAAAACGGGCAGCACCGTCCACAGGGCGTCGGGCACATAGACTGCCTGCCAGACCCAGAGGCAGAACAGCCCCAAGCCCCAGACCAGAAGTTTGACCTCCAGCCATATCCGGCCGGTGAGGGAGGCGGCCCAGGCACGGGCGGGTTTTGCACGCCGCCGCCATGCAAGGCACACAACGCCGCAGGCAAGGGCGAGGGCGCAGCCGGAGAGGAAGAGGATGAGGTGGGGGCGCAGCGTTTCCACCTGCCGCAGGCCCTCACCGACAAAGCCCGGCAGCCAGGGGCCCGCGCCGTCCTGCACCGCCAGCACCACCACGGCGTTTTCCAGCCCTTCGGCGCTGGGGTACACCGTCTGGCTGCTCAAAAGCTTGTTGTAAGCCGCCAGCAGCGCCCGGTTGCCCCAGGATGTGCCGCTGGTGGAAGCCAGCGCCACCGAATAGCCCAGGGGCGCGGCCACCCGGCCGTCCTCCCAGAGGGCGAAGTCGGTGTTGCTGTAGCTTGCGCCGCCCTCGCTGTCGGGCAAAACGGCAAAAAGCACCTGCCCGGAGGTGAGCGCTCCGCTGTCGTTGTTCAGCGCGTCCCGGGCCTGGCTGCGCAGCTGGGTGTTCTGGCCCGCCGTCAGGGGCGTACCGTCGCCGGCGGCGCCGCCCGCGGCCAGCAGCGAGCAGTTGTAGAACAGCTGGGCCATCTTCTCCTGATAGTACACCGAGCCGCTGAGCTGCCCGGCCAGCAGGTCGCCCATGCCCACCGAGCTGCCGCCCAGCATGGCAGGCCCGCAGGCCAGCAGGCACAGCAGCGCCGCCAGCAGGCTCATCATTCCCAGCCAGCCGCACAGGATGCGGGCGGCGAGTTTACTTTTTTTCCAATCGGTACCCAAGACCCCACACCACCTTTAAATATTCCGGTTCCTTCGGATTCAGTTCGATCTTCTCACGGATGCGCCGGATGTGCACCATCACCGTGTTCTCCGGCGCGTAGGCCGCGGCCTCGTTCCACACCCGGGCGTAAATTTCCTCGGCGGAAAAGATGCGCCCGGGGTTTTTCATAAACAGTTCCATGATGCGCGTTTCAGTGGGGGTGAGCTTTACCGGCGCGCCGTCCGCCAAAAGGCTGTGGGCGTCAAAGTCGTATTCCAGCCGCCCCACCCGGCGCACCGAGCCTCCGGCCCCGGCTCCGCCCAGTTCCAGATACCGGCGCAGGTGGCTTTTCACCCGCGCCACCAGCTCGATGGCGCTGAAGGGCTTGGTGATGTAATCGTCCGCCCCGATGGAAAGGCCCAGCACCTTGTCCGAGTCCTCTGTCTTGGCGCTCATCACCAGAATGGGCAGGTTGCGCTTTTGCCGGATGCGCATGATGGCGGAAAACCCGTCCAGCCGGGGCATCATCACATCCATCAGGATGAGATGCACCGTCTCCCGTTCCAGCACCTCCAGCGCCTCCAGCCCGTTGGCCGCCCCGTGCACCGTGAAGCCCTCCTTTTCAAGATACAGCCGCACGGCGTTCACGATGTCTGCGTCGTCGTCCGCCACAAGGATACAAAGCGGTTCCATGCCGCAGCCCCCCTTTCTGTCTTTGCCTCTATTGTAAGCGATGGCAAAGGCCTTGCCAACCGCTTGCCAGTATATCCTGTAATTCTTACGACACGGCCGCCCTTTTTCTTACAATTTTCTTAAAGGGGCGCAAAAAGGCCCCGGCCTTGTATGCCGGGGCCTTTTTGTGTATAATGTATTCTGTATCGCTATGACTGTTTGAAAGGGGCGAAGAAGATGGGGCGCACCGTTCTCGTGGGCAGCACCGGTTTTGTGGGGGGGAACCTCTTGGCAAGCCATGCCTTTGACGCGGCCTGCCACTCCACCGACGTGGCCGAGCAGTTCGGCAAAGACAACGATCTGGTGGTCTATACCGGGGTGCCGGCGGCCATGTATCTGGCAAATCAGGACCCGGAGGCCGACCTCGCGGTGATGCGCGCCGCGCGGGAAAACCTGCGCCGCCTTGCCCCGAAGCAGGCCGTGCTCATTTCCTCGGTGTGCGTCTATGCCGACAGCCGGGGCAAGACCGAGTCGGACAAGCCCGAGGGCGCGGCCCTCGCCCCCTACGGGGCCAACCGTCTGCAGCTGGAGCAGTGGGTGCGGGAAGATTTTGAAAATGCCCTCATCGTGCGGCTGCCCGCCCTCTACGGCAAAGGGCTGAAAAAGAACTTCCTCTACGACCTGCACACCGTCACCCCGGCGCTGCTGCGCCCGGCAAAGTACGAGGAGCTGGCGGCAAAGAGCGAACTTGTGGCCGCCGCCTACGCCGAAGGGGGAAACGGCTTTTACAAGCTCACCGGCACGGTGGATGCCGCCGCGCTGCGGGCGTGGTTCAAGCAGAACGACTGGAACGCCCTCAACTTCACCGACAGCCGCTCGGTCTACCAGTTCTACGATCTGGCGGGCCTGTGGGGCCACATCGAGACCGCCCTTTCCGCCGGGCTGCGGGTGCTGAACCTGGCCACCCCGCCGGTGAGCGCCGCCACGGTGTACCGGGCGGTGACGGGGGGCGAGTGCAAAAACGAGCTGCCCGGCACGCCCTTTGATTACGATATGCGCACCGAACACGCCGACCTCTTCGGCGGCGCGGGCGGCTACATCTGCACCGAGCAGGAAGAACTGGCGGGCATCCGCCGCTTTATGAAACACTGGGAGGAACAGGCATGAAACTTTCCGCCTCCAACATCGGCTGGAGCGCCGCCGAAGACGAGCGGGTCTGGCAGCAAATGAAGCAGCTGGGCTACACCGGCCTGGAGATCGCCCCCACCCGCATTTTCCCCGAGCGCCCCTACGACAACCTGCCCGGCGCGGCGCTGTTCGCCGGGGTGATGTGGCAGAAATACGGCTTTTCCATCCCCAGCATGCAGAGCATCTGGTACGGCCAGACCGGCAGCATCTTTGAGCCGGGCGAGGCCGCGGCCCTGGCGGACTACACCGCCCAGGCGCTGGAGTTTGCCTACGCCTGCCACTGCAAAAGCCTTGTGTTCGGCTGCCCCCGCAACCGCGCTATCCCCGAAGGCCACGCCGCCGCCGAGGCGGACGGCTTCTTCGAGCAGCTGGCCTATCTTGCCCAGCGTCGGGGCGCGGTGATCGCGCTGGAGGCCAATCCCCCGATGTACAACACCAATTTCCTCAACACCCACAAAGAGGTGTTTGCCTTGGCGGGGCGGCTGGACCGGCCGGGCCTTGCGGTCAATCTGGACGTGGGGGCCATGGTGGCAAACGGCGAGACAGCGGCGGACGTGGCCGCCCATCTCCACCGGGTGAGCCATGTGCACATCAGCGAGCCGGGCCTTGCGCCCATCCAGCCGCGGCCGCTCCACCGGGAGCTGGCGCTGCTGCTGAAAGGCGTGGGCTACCAGGGCTTTGTGTCGCTGGAGATGAAGGCAGCGGGCGAAGAGGAACTGACCCGCAGCCTGGAGTATGTGGCGGAGGTGTTCGGTTAAAACCATGGAAGAGCGCAAAAACATCCCCGGCGTGCCGGATTACACCGTGGAGATGCTGGCGGAAAAGCGCAGCGACTACTGCCTGCTCATTCCCATCATCAACGAGGGCGGGCGCATTCTGAAAGAGCTGGACCGGGCGAAAGAGGCCGGCGTGTGCGGGCTGGTGGATATCATCCTGTGCGACGGCGGCAGCACCGACGGCAGCATGGAGCTCCCGGGTCTGAAGAGCCGGGGCGTGAACTGCCTGCTCACCAAGACCGGCCCCGGCAAGCAGGGGGCGCAGCTGCGCATGGGGCTGCACTTCGCGCTGGAGCGGGGCTACGAGGGCATCCTGACCATCGACGGCAACAACAAGGACTCCATCGAGAGCGTGCCCCTGTTCATTGAAAAACTGAACGAGGGCTACGACCTGGTGCAGGGCAGCCGCTTTGTCAAAGGCGGCAAAGCGGTGAACACGCCGCTCTCCCGCTGGCTGGCGGTGCGCTTCATCCACGCGCCGGTCATCAGTCTGGCGGCCCGCCACTGGTTCACCGACACCACCAACGCCTACCGGGCCTACAGCCGCGCCTATCTGACCCACCCGGCGGTGCAGCCGCTGCGGGACATCTTCCCCGGCTATGAGCTGCTGGCCTACCTCAGCGTGCGGGCCACCCAGCTGGGCCTCAAGGCCTGCGAGGTACCGGTGGAGCGGGCCTACCCCAAAAACGAGCCCGCCCCCACCAAGATCAAGGGCTTCAAGGGCAATTCGAATCTTTTAAAAATTCTCTTCGCGGCGCTGGCGGGCAAATACGACCCGGAATAAGGGAGGCAAGAGGATGGGGAAAACCAAAAAAACGGTCCGCTCTGCGGCACTGCTTATTTTGTGCGCGATATTAATTACCGCTGTGACCGGTTGCTGGATGACAGATAAGGGGTGGTGGTGGCAAGCTGACTCCGAAGATCTGGTGTGGGGACGTATCATCGAGATGCAACAGGGCGAACATCACGGAGGCGGATTTTTAGGCAAATACCTTCCGGCTGGCGAGTTCGGGTATATGAGAGAGGCCTTCTTGCAGGGCGGATTTGAGGGTGAGTGGCAGCCCTACACACATCAAAGCGGTCTGCAGGGCACGTTCTACGGAGTCGTAAACCTGGGCTTGAAGACGGTCGTATCTTCGACGATGGTTCGCTGGGCAGCACTTCGGTTCGGAAATTCCGTTCTGTGCATAACGGCGATGTTGCTGATGTCGGGTTGGATCAGAAAAAAGGTGGGGCTTGCCGCGGCAGTGGCGGGTTTCTCCTGCGTTTTTCTGATGTCGTACTCGCTTCGGTCCCTGCCAAATCTGTATTGGGTCACTTGGACTCTGGCTGTCCCCTTTGTGGTGTCGACGGCGGTGTGCGAATGGATCAGCCGCGAACAAAAACATCTATTTGCCGGCGCGGCGCTTATCGGTGCGGCGACGCTTTTGCGCTCTTTGTGCGGGTTTGAGTTTATCTCCTCGGTCATGATTGCGGCGGAACTTCCGGTTTTTTTGGAATTTCTTTGCGCGGAAAAACAGCGCCGCTTTTTTTGGCTGCGCGGGGCGTTGCTGGTGGCTATATTCCAGATGGCGGCTTTTGGCCTGAGTTTTGGGCTCTGGGTGGTTCAGGATTTCCTCTACTTGCAGGATTGGACGCTGGTGAAAGCAGATGTGCTGGCCACTATCGCGAAGCGCACGGGAGCGTTTGCGGAGTGGATGCCCGCAGACGAAGCTTATGCGGTTTCGCTGCAGGAACCCCGGCTGGAAATTCTGCGCTGGTATTTCAGCGAAGCGGTCTATGCTAAGGTGTTCTCAGTCGCAGGGCTGATGCTTCTGGCCGTGCTCAGTTATGCCCCCTTGCAGCTGTGCGAGCGTATTCTCAAAAAGAAAACCGCAAAAACAGCGCAGATGGGCCGTTGGCTGATTTTTGCCTTGGCAAGCACAGTGGGCCCGGCGAGTTGGTTTTTGCTGGCTTCGGGACATTCTTCTATCCACCGTGCCATCAATGAGATAATGTGGCTGTTCCCCACGTTGCCGCTGTTGCTGGCAGCGATTGCAGGAAATGTGACTGCACTGGTCTCTGTGCTGAGAAAGGACGAGCTATGACCTACGACAAGATCATTCTGGGCGCGGGGCTCTACGGCCTGTACGCCGATAGGGCAGTACGGTGAAGTGGACTTGCATGTTCCATGATGCCAGGGTGTGGAAACAGAGTCGATATAAAAGGAGTATAGACAAGCTATGGAGAGTATCCAAATGTGGCCACAGGATGTTCTGAAACGGACAGAAAAGGTTCTTACGTCGCTGGATAAGACCACCTTTTGCTGGGCTTTTGTTGGCGGGCTGCTGATCCATCTGTACCGGTTGACCAACTTTTCTATGGTGGCAGAGACTCCTTATTTTTTCTATAGTCAAAATAATCGATCGGATCATGGCCGGTGGTTGTTTCATCACATCACCGACTGGACTGGGTGGCTGGACCTGCCGTGGCTCAATGGAGCGGTGGCCATAGCCTACTTGGCGCTTGCCAGTGTTCTTGTTGTTCGTCTTTTGAAGATTCAAAGCAAGGCTGTGGGTGCGCTTGCGGCATTGCTGTTCGTGGCTAGTCCGGCAACGGCAGCAACGATTCACTTTACTTTCCTTGCTGATGGATATGCATTTGCCGTGTTGTTGGGCTGTCTGGCTGTTTTCTGTGTGGAATATTCAATGAACCAGAGCGGCCAAAAGGCAATATGGGGTGTGGCAGCAGGAGCTGTTTTGCTCTGCCTTTCAATGGCTATATATCAGAGCAGTCTGTCTCTGGCAACGTTCCTTTGCATTGTGATTTTGACACGTGCATTGTTTGAGCGAGACCTTAAGCTGTGGCGGCGTGTAATTCGCATGCTCACGATGGGTGTGGTAGGAACCCTGCTCTATTTGATAAGCGTTAAGCTGATCGATGCGCCAATGACCGACCATGCTTCGCTTAATACGCTAGGCAAGGTGAACTTTGAAGGCAGCCTGAACATGCTTAAGTGGTTATATCTTGACAGCACTCATCCTTATATGGATTTGCTCGTTTATCCCACCAACCTTGTGTGGCAGCTGCTGGGATGGTTTGGGCTTGCGCTGTTTGCAGGAATTATCCTGTTACTGACTGTTCACACGCAGTTGTGGAAACGACCGCTTGAATTGATTGTGCTGGGTATCATGATGGCCGCTATCCCGGCAAGCTGGTGGCTTATCAATATCCTTCAGCCTGAAGTTGGAGGACAGAATGCCCTGCAGGCTCATTCCTCGGCACTTATGTGGCCTGTGCTTTTGGCTTTTGTTGAGTATGTAACCGTGCGGATTTCGGGGCAAGGCAAAAAGTTGCTGCCCCGGATGATATGGCTGATTCAGTGGGGTGGGTGGACTTGCTGTGCCCTGCTGGCGTTCCATTTTATTGTGTTCAACAATCAGTTTTATACTTTGTCACGCCTTACCTATGAAAAAGACCAAGCGCTGTATAGTAGGGCGTTGGGACGCATGGAAGAACAACCGGAGTATCAGTTCGGCATGCCTTTACTGATTGATGGAGCGCCTGCCCAAGCGGAAAATACTACTCCTCTGGCTGAGTTTTCCGGAAAATTGAACAAATACATGGCGCAATTCCAGCCTCGCAGCAGTGTCTACGGTGACGGACAGCGTTTGTTCTTGAATAGTTTCTTGAATGCGGATTTTCAAGATGTGGATGCGGATACAAAGGCTCGCATTCTGAACAGCGAAGAATTCGCAGCCATGCCCGCCTGGCCCGCTGAAGGATCCATCCAGGTGATCGATGGCGTGATGGTGATGAAGAATCAAACAGATTGAGTGAGCAGCGGAGAGGGACAAAAGCAATGACCTACGACAAGATCATTCTGGGCGCGGGGCTCTATGGCCTGTACGCCGCCGAACGGTGCGGCGCGGCGGGCCAGCGAGTGCTGGTGCTGGAAAAGGACCCCACCCCCTTCCGGAGGGCGACCTATATCAACCAGGCCCGGGTGCACATGGGCTATCACTACCCCCGCAGTTACTCCACGGCCATCAAGAGCGCCCATTACTTTGAGCGCTTCTGCAAGGACTATGACTTCTGCCTTCTGCGGGAGTTCGACCAGGTCTACGCCACCAGCGCCCACTTCTCCTGGACGAACGCGGGGGAGTTCCGGCGCTTTTGCGCGGCGGCGAACATCCGCTGCGACGACGTGGCCCCTTCCAAATACTTTAATCCCGGCCAGTGCGACGGAGCCTTCCTCACCACCGAGTACACCTACGACGCGAACATTTTAAAAGAGCACTTTTTGAAGCGCATTTCCGCCATGGACAACGTGACGGTGCTCTATTCCCACAAGCCCGAGTCCATCGAACAGGCGGGCAGCGTCTGGCAGGTGAAAGCGGGGGATGTGATGGCCGAAGCGCCGTTCCTGCTCAACGCCACCTACGCCGGGGTGAACGAAGTCCACGCCATGCTGGGCTTCGAGCCTTTTAAAATAAAGTACGAGCTGTGCGAGATCATCCTCTGCACGGTGAACGACAAGCTCAAGGACACCGGCATCACGGTGATGGACGGGCCTTTCTTCTCCATCATGCCCTTCGGACGCACGGGCTACCACAGCCTCACCAGCGTCACCTTTACCCCCCATGTGACCAGCTACGACAGCCTGCCCAGTTTTGACTGCCAGGCGAAGAGCGAAGGACGCTGCCGCCCGGGGGACCTGTTCAACTGCAACGACTGCCCGGCAAAGCCTGCCAGCGCCTGGCCCCAGATGAGCCAGCTGGCCCGCAAGTATCTGAAAGAGGAATACGGGTTTGAATACGCCGGCAGTCTGTTCAGCATGAAGCCCATCCTGAAGGCCAGCGAGATCGACGACTCCCGCCCCACGGTGGTCCGCCGGTACTCCGATGCGCCGGCTTTTGTGAGCGTGCTTTCCGGCAAGATCAACACGGTATACGATTTGGACGAGGTGCTGCAAGATGGCTCAGAACAATAACAATAAAGAGAGCAATTTCGTCTCGGCGGTGGTCTGCCTCCACAACACGGGCGCGTCGGCGGCGGAGTTCTTCGCCGCGCTGGACGGGGTGCTGGCGGAGCACTTCAGCCACTATGAGCTGATCGCGGTGAACGACGGCTGCACCGACGACACGGTGCCCGCCTTGAAAAAGTGGGCCGCCGAGCATCTCAAAGCGCCCCTGACGGTGGTGAACATGAGCCTGCGCCAGGGCGTGGAGCGGGCGATGAACGCAGGCCTGGACGCCGCCATCGGCGACTTCGTGTTCGAGTTCGACCGCCCCGCCATGAACTACGCCCCCGACCTTATCTGGCAGGCTTACCAGAAAGCCCTCACCGGCTTTGACGTGGTCAACGTCTGCCCCAGCCGCCAGCGGCCCATGAGCACGGCGTTCTACCGGGTGTTCAATAAATTCAGCAACAGCCCCTATAAGCTTTCCACCGACGCTTTCCGGTTGGTGAGCCGCCGGGCCATCAACCGGGTGAAGGCCATCAGCGACGATCTGGCCTACCGCAAAGCAGCCTACGCCGCCAGCGGCCTTGCCTGCGCCAGCCTCACCTTTGAGGGCGCGGCGGCGAAGGACGACGGCCCCCGCCTGGACAAAGCGGTGGACAGCCTCGCCCTCTACACCGACGCGGGCTATAAGATGAGCTTGGGCATCAGCCTGGGCATGATGGTGCTCACGCTGCTGGCGCTGATCTACACGGTGGCGGTGTTCTGCCTGGGCCAGCCCATCGCCGGCTGGACCACCACCATGCTGGTGCTGTCGGCGGGGCTTTCCGGCCTGTTCTTCATCCTCACCATCGCGGTGAAGTATCTGGACCTGCTGGTGCGCCTCACCTTTAAAAAGCAGAGCTACCTCATCGAAGGCGTGGAGAAGTTGCAAAAATAAGAAAAAGGACCCGTTTTTCATGAAAGGCTTTTTTCAAAAGGATATCTTCAAAAAGGACATGAGTCGCCGCGCCTTCTGGATCGCCGTGGTGCTGGTGGTGCTGGCAAAGCTGGCCGTCAGCCGGTTCCAAATGATCTGGGTCTGGGTGGACGGCGCGCCCATCGACGACGAACTGATGTTCCGGGCGGCCCAGAGCATCTCCGCCGGCCAGTGGCTGGGGGAGTACGACTGGCTCACCCTCTCAAAGCATATGTTCTTTGCGGTGTGGCTGGCGCTGTGCAACGCGCTGCACATCCCGTACCTCGCGGCGGGCCAGCTGCTGGCCTGCGGCGGGGCGCTGGCCTCGACGATGGCTTTCGCTCCGGTGCTGCGGCGGTATAAAAGCCGCTTCCTGGTGTTTGCTCTGCTGGCATTCAGCCCGGCGGTGAGCGCCAGCTTTACCCTGCGCGTTTACCGGGACAACATTTTCCCCGCCCTGTGCATGTTCTTCTTCGCGGGGCTTTGCGGCTGGGCGCTGCGCTGGCGGGGGGCGCTGGCAAAGGGCCTGCCCTGGCTGGGCATGTCCGGCCTCGGCCTCGCCCTCGCCTGGCTCACCCGGGAGGACGGCATGTGGCTGCTGCCCTTTGCCGCCGCGGGCAGCCTCATCCTGCTTGTCACCGCGTTGCGGGCGGCGATGCCCCTTGCGAAAAAACTGGCTCGGTGCGCCGCGCTGGCCATCCCCTTCGTCCTGCTGGCGGCGGGTATCCTGACCTTCAGCGCCGTGAACTACGCCCATTACGGCGTGTTCACCGTGAGCGATTTTTCCTCCGGCGGCTTTTCCGCCGCCATGGGCGCCATGACGAGAGTGGAAGCGGGCCAGTGGCAGCCGCTGGTGAGCGTGAACGCCGAAGCCCGGCAGCTGCTCTATGAAAAGGTGCCCGCGCTGGCCCCTCTGGAGAAATGGCTGGAGGAGGACGACGACCTGCAGAACAGCTTCCGCAACCCGGAGCTGGACGACTACCAGTCCGGCAGCTTCTACTGGGCCATCCGCAAGGCGGCCTATTATGAAGGCGTTTACGATAACGCTCAAAAGGCCGAGGAGTACTGGCAGGGCGTGGCGGATACGGTCAACGCCCTGTGCGACGCGGGCGAGCTGCCCTCGAACGGCCCCAAGCGCACCGGCACCACGCCCCCCATCCGGGCGGAGTATGTGGGCCCGGTGCTGGCGGAGGGCATGCGCAGCCTGTGGTACTCGCTGACCTTCGGCGGGTGCGAACCCTATGACGCGGAGAATCTCTCCATCGGCCCCACCGAGGATTTGGCGGTCTGGGGAAATTACCTCGGTCAGCACACCAATTCCGCAGCTCAGGCGGGCACGGCGCTGCCCTATTACAGCCCGCTGCAGCGGCTGGTCTACTTCGGCCTGGAAGCGATTCGGGCCGTCTACGCCGTGGCGCTGCCCGTGGCCTTCGCCGCAGCGGTGGTGCTGCAGGTGAAGAATGCGGCGGCGCTGCTGGGCGACGCGCGCAAAAAGCGGCCCATCGCCCCCGGGCGGGGGATGCTGGCGCTGCTGCTGGCAGGCCTTTTCGCCATGGCGCTGCTGCGCTGCTTTATGATCGCCTTCGTGGAGGTGTCCAGCTTCAACATCGGCACCTACGCGATGTATCTCTCCACCGTGCACCCGCTGCTGATTTTGTTCAGCGCGGCGGGCATCCTCACCCTCTGGAAGGAGAACGTTTCATGGCAGAATTGATCGTGGTGGGCGCGGGCGCCGCCGGGTTGATGGCGGCGGGCGCGGCCTGCCGTCTGGGCCACCGGGTCACGGTGCTGGAACACAGCGAGATGCCCGGCAAAAAGATCCTTGTCACCGGCAAGGGACGGTGCAACGTCACCAACGAGTGCGACGAGAACACCTTTTTGCAGAACGTGCGCACCAATCCCCGGTTTTTGTTCTCCTCCATCCACGCCTTCCCGCCCTCGGCCACCATGGAGCTGTTCGAGGAGCTGGGCGTGCCCCTCAAGACCGAGCGGGGCCGCCGGGTGTTCCCGGTGAGCGACCGGGCCGAGGACATCCGCGCCGCGCTGCTGCGGTACGCTGCTGACGCAAACATCGTGATGGACGGGGCAAAGAGCCTTGTGCTGGAAGAGGGACGCTGCGCGGGCGTGGTCACCAAGGGCGGCCGCCGCCTTTTGGCCGACGGCGTGCTGGTGGCCACCGGCGGCGTGTCCTACCCCGGCACCGGCTCCACCGGCGACGGCTACAAACTGGCAAAACAGGCGGGCCACTCCATCGTGGAGCCGGTGCCCAGCCTGTGCAGCCTGGTCAGCCCGGACCCCGCCTGCAAAAAAATGATGGGCCTTTCGCTGCGCAACGTCACCCTGACCCTGCTGCGGGACGACAAGCCCGTGTTCAGCGAGCTGGGGGAGATGCTGTTCACCCACTTCGGCATCTCCGGGCCGCTGACTCTCTCCGCCTCCAGCTACATCCGGGAGATGGAAAAGCACCGCTGGACGGCGGAAATTGACCTGAAGCCCGCCCTGGACGAGGACCAGCTCTATGCCCGGGTGGGCCGGGACTTCCAGCTGCTGGGGGCCAAGAGCGCCCAGGGCGCTCTTGCCAAACTGCTGCCTGCCAGCATGCAGCCGGTGATGGTGGAGCGCTGGGGCGTGGACCCGGCGCTGAAAGCCAGCCAGATCGACAAGGAGAGCCGCCGCCGGCTGGTCAAGCTGATGAAGCACTGGACGGTGCCCGTCGCCGCCCGGGGCGACCTGGCCCACGCGGTCATCACCAGCGGCGGGGTGAACGTGAAGGAAGTGGACCCCCGCACCATGGCCTCCAAACTTTGCCCCGGCCTCTTCTTCGCCGGCGAGGTGCTGGACGTGGACGCCTACACCGGGGGCTATAACCTGCAAATCGCCTTCTGCACCGCCCAGGCGGCGGCGCGGGCTTTTTGAAAGAATCACACGACAAGGAGCATCGAAGCAATGATCTCTGTGGCCATCGACGGCCCCTCCGGGGCCGGCAAATCCAGCCTGGCGAAACGACTCGCCAAGGAGCTGGGCTATCTCTATGTGGACACCGGCGCCATGTACCGGGCCATCGGCCTGTACGCAAAGCGGGCCGGGGCGGACACCAAAAACGCCGCCGCCGTGGAGGCGCTACTGCCCGAGGTCCGGGTGGAGCTGAAATATGTGGACGGCGCCCAGCGGGTGCTGCTGTGCGGCGAGGATGTGAGCGAGGCCATCCGCGCCGAGGAGATCGGCATGGCGGCCAGCGACGTGTCCGCCCATCCGGCGGTGCGGCGGTTCTTGCTGGACACCCAGCGGAACATGGCCCTCACCCACGACCTGCTCATGGACGGGCGGGACATCGGCACCGTCATCCTGCCGAACGCCACCGTCAAAATTTTCCTCACCGCCTCCCCCGAAGCCCGGGCCAAGCGCCGGATGCTGGAACTGCAGCAAAAGGGCCAGCCGGCGGAGTATGAAACGGTGCTGGAGGACATCCGCCAGCGTGACTGGCAGGATACCCACCGGGAGACAGCGCCCTTGAAGCAGGCGGAGGACGCGCTGCTGGTGGACACCAGCGAGCTGGATTTTGAAGAGAGCTTCCAGACCCTCAAGAACCTCATCCTCCAGCGGGTGGGGAAGTAACCGAAGGGAGACAGTCAATGCTGTACGCGATCATTGTGCCCCTTGCGTGGGTCATCTGGCATCTGGGCTTCGCCATCAAGGTGGTGGGCCGGGAAAATCTGCCCAAAGACGGCCGGGGCTTCGTGCTGGCCCCCAACCACCTGTCCGCCATCGACCCGGTGTTCGTGGTGCTGGCCCGCTTCTGGGGCAAAAAGATGCTGGTGATGGCAAAGGAAGAGGTCATGCATGTGAACCCCTTCTTCACCTGGTTTTTCCACCAGGTGGGGGTGTTCGGCGTCACCCGCGGCCGGGGCGACACCACCGCCGTGGAGAATGCCATCGAAAAGGTGCGGGCCGGTCAGGGCCTGCTCATCTTCCCCGAAGGCACCCGGTCCAAGACCGACGAGCCGGGCAAGCTGAAGAGCGGCGCCTTCGTCATCGCCAGCGCCGCAGGGGTGGACATGATCCCCTGCCGCATCATCTACCGCCACGGCCGCATGCGCCTGTTCAGCCGGGTGCGGGTGTGCTTCGGCGAGCCCATCCCCGCCGAGACGCTGTATCTGGGCGAGCAGAAGAGCGCCGCCAAGCTGCGGGAGAACAAGCAGCTGCTGCTGGACGCCTGGCAGAAACTTTACGACGAGAACCGCTTTGAGTGAGGAGAGCGCCATGAAGATCATCAAGGCAAAGACCGCCGGCTTCTGCTTCGGAGTGGACCGGGCGGTGAAGCTCACCACCGAGCTGGCAAAAAGCGGCCACAAGGTGGCCACCCTGGGCCCGCTCATCCATAACCCCCAGTGCGTGGCCGAACTGGAAGCGCTGGGCGTGGTCACCGCCGGCAGCCTCGGGGAAGTTCCCGAGGGCTACGAACTGGTCATCCGCAGCCACGGGGTGCCCCGTTCGGTCTATGACCAGATCGAGGCGGCGGGTATTGAGTGCCACGACGCCACCTGCCCCTTCGTGGCCAAGATCCACCGCATCGCCCGCAAGGCCAGCGACGAGGGCGCGGTGCTGCTGGTGGCGGGGGACAAGACCCATCCGGAGGTGCAGGGCATCGTGGGCCACACCGACGGAGAGGTGTTCGTTTTCTCCGATTTGGGCGAGCTGGAGGGCTGGAAAGGCCCTGAAAACCCCGAAAAAACCGTTTTTGTGTTGGCACAGACCACATTTCAGGTTGCAAAATGGCAAGAATGTGCGGCGTTTATAAAAAAAGGGTATACAAACGCCAAAATATTTGATACAATATGTAGTGCGACGTGGACGAGGCAACAGGAAGCGGAAGACCTCAGCCAAAAATGCGACCTGATGGTCGTCATTGGTGGTCATCATTCTTCCAACACCCAGAAGCTGGCAGCAGTCGCCGCAAAGCACACCCGGTGTGTTACGGTGGAGACGGCCAAGGAGCTGGATCCGGCCTGGTTTTCCGGGGTGCAAACGGTGGGTGTTACAGCCGGGGCTTCCACGCCATCGTCTATTATTGAGGAGGTACTTAACAGTATGAGTGAAGAAATCCGTGACGAGATGAGCTTTGCCGAGATGTTTGCTGAGAGCGAAGCGAATCTCAAGCCTGTGTTCGCAGGCAAGGTAGTGGAGGGCACTGTTACCAGCATTACGCCCAACGAGGTGCAGGTGGACATCGGCACCAAGCACACCGGCTTTGTGAAGGTCAGCGAGCTGACCGACGATCCCACCGCCAAGGCTGAGGATCTGGTCAAGGTTGGGGACAAGCTGGACCTCGTCGTCGAGAAGGTCAACGATCAGGAAGGCGTTGCCTACCTGTCCCGCAAGCGCCTGGAAGCCATGAAGGGTCTGGAGGAGGTCCGCAAGGCCGCCGAGGAAGGCACCGTCATGGAGGGCGTCGTCACCGAGACCAACAAGGGCGGCGTGATCGTTCTGGTCAAGGGCGTGAAGGTGTTCGTGCCCCGCAGCCAGGCCACCATGCGCCGCGATGAAGACATCAACGCTCTGGTGAAGCAGAACGTGAAGCTGGTCATCACCGAGTGCGCCGGCCGCAAGATCGTCGGCTCCATCAACAAGGTCACCGCCGAGGCCAACGCTGCCAAGCGTGAGGCTTTCTGGGCTGACGTTGAGGTGGGCAAGACCTACACCGGCGTGGTCAAGAGCCTGACCGCTTACGGCGCCTTCGTGGACGTGGGCGGCGTGGACGGCCTGTGCCACATCAGCGAGCTGAGCTGGAACCGCATCAAGCACCCCAGCGAGGTCGTGAACGTGGGCGACACCATCGAGGTGTACGTCAAGGCTCTGGACACCGAGAACCACAAGGTTTCCCTGGGCTACAAGAAGGCCGAGGACAACCCCTGGGTCAAGCTGCAGAACGAGTATCCCATCGGCAGCGTGTTCACCGCTCCCGTGGTGAGCATCACCAAGTTCGGCGCCTTCGTGCGCATCCTGCCCGGCATCGACGGCCTGGTCCACATCAGTGAGATCAGCAACGAGCGCGTCGAGAAGGTCAGCGACGTGCTGAAGGTGGGCGACGAGGTCAAGGTCAAGCTGCTGGATGTGGACTTCGACAAGAAGCGTATCAGCCTGTCCATGAAGGCCCTGCTGAACGACGAGGCCGAGGACGCCGAGTAATCTTCGCGAACCGAAACACCGCCTGCCCCGCAGGCGGTGTTTTTCTATTCCGCCGGCAAAACGACCCAACGGGGAGATGAGCGCAGATGCGATTGACAAGCCAGCAGCACAAGGCTTTGTACCGGGCCATGAAATCCGCCGCGAAGGCGCGGAAGATCAAGCTCTCCGCCGAGTACGACCTGTACAAAAGGGCGGACCCCTACTTTTACCACGCCTTCTGGTGGCCGGACGAGATGGGCAGCGGACGCATCGGCATGACCTTGGACATCACGGTGAAGTACTGCCGCTTCGATGAGCTGCAATACCGCATCCTGCGTCCGGAGGAAGAACCCCATTTCACCGACAAGCTCCGGGCAATGCCGGGGTGGCATAAGAAAACGGCGGTTCTGCCGTAGGATTTTGGCGCATAAAACACGCAGAGCGACCCCACAAGCCACCAAGGCTTGCGGGGCCGCTCTTTGCATTTTCTTCATCCAAAATCCTGGGGCAGAACTGCGCAGCACCAGGAAGCGGGCGATTTTGATGGGAGCGCAAGGAAAAGCGCCGCAGGCACCCTGGGTGGTTGTCAAGGCGCTTTGACGCCGCGATGCCGCAAAAGCGCGCGCTTCCCGGCGCCGTTTTCTTACGGCACCCCGGCAAAAGCGGCATGCTGTGCCGCGTCGCTTTTCCAAGAATGACCCAGCACTTTGACTTTGACGGCACCGAGACGGCCATGCCGGGCCTTTGCGAGGATGTGCTGGATTTCCTGCAGGACTATTGCGCCGGGTTCCTGGCCATGGTGGAAGAGCGGTACGGCGATTTGAACGGGTATTACATCGCAAACCGGGAGACCATGCCCCGCCTGGCGGGCCTGGCTTTTCTGGACCGGGGCGACCCGGAAAGCGCGGCCGCCTGCTTTTCCCAGCCAAACATGGACGGGGAGAACAGCACCTGGTGGGTGCAGGTGGAAACGGAAGAGCAGCGTCAGCGGGCTCTGGCCAGCGGGGTATATTTATATGAGTGCCCGGAATATGCCGCGGTCCACCGCCACCGCAAGGATCAGTTTTTTGATTATGCGGTGGCGCTGCAAAACGGCTTGGAATGGACGCACGACCGGGCCATGCTCGGCCTGCTGCCCCAGGAGCGGGGCACGGGCGCACCCGGCCGGTGAGCCAGCCCCACAAAGGGACTGTGCAAATCGCGGCCGGTGTGATATACTGAAAAAAAGACAAACCGTGCCGTTTTACAGCGGCAGAACAGGAGGTTTTTGACTATGAAAGGTTCCGCGTTTCGTCTGGCCGGCCTGATTTTGGGCATCGTGGCCACGACGGCCGCCGTGGTGGCCATCGTGCTCAGCGCCGTGGGCATGAGCAAGGCGCGTCAGTGCAAGCAGTGCAAACTGGGAGGAGGCTTAAAATAATGGACAATGCCGCAATTCTGGCCAAAGTGGACCACACCCTGCTGAAACCCGAGTCCACCTGGGCCGACATCAAGAAACTCTGTGACGAGGCCATGGAGTACCACACCGCTTCGGTGTGCATCAACCCCTGCTTTGTGAAGCAGGCCGCCGAGTACATGAAGGGCGCCGTGCCGGTGTGCACGGTGATCGGCTTCCCTCTGGGCGCCACCGACACCGCCACCAAGGTGTTCGAGGCCAAGACCGCCATTGAGAACGGCGCGGAGGAAGTGGACATGGTCATCAACATCGGCCGTTTGAAAGCGGGCGACGTGGCCTTTGTCACCGATGAGATCGCCGCCATCAAAAAGGCGGTGGGCGACCATGTGCTGAAGGTCATCATCGAGACCTGCCTGCTCACCGACGCCGAGAAGGAGACCATGTGCCAGGCCGTGATCGACGCCGGGGCCGACTTCATCAAGACCAGCACCGGCTTCTCCACCGCCGGCGCCACCTTCGTGGACATCGAGCTGTTCAACCGCTGCTGCGCGGGCCGCTGCAAGATCAAGGCCGCGGGCGGCATCTCCACCCTGGACGACGCGGTGCGCTTCATCGAGCTGGGCGCCGACCGTCTGGGCACCAGCCGCATCGTGAAGCTGGTGCAGGGCGTGGAGGCTCAGGGCTACTGAGCCGCCGGTTCATAAGAAAAAATTGCCTCCCATATCCTTGTAAAAAAGGGTATGGGAGGCGTTTTGTATGTTGTACGCGATGCTGGCCACCACGCTGGCGGGCCTTTCCACCGCGCTGGGCGGGGCGCTGGGCGTGCTGCGCCGGCCCGGCCGCCGGGGCATGGCCTTTTCCATGGGCTTCGGCGCGGGGATCATGGTGGCCGTCAGCCTGATGGATATGCTGCCGGCGGCGCTGGGGAAGTATCTGGCGGCATTCTCCCCGCTGCGGGCGGGAATGATGGCGGCCAGCCTGGTGCTGCTGGGGCTCGCGGCGGGGGCGCTTTTGGAGAAACTTCTGCCGGAGGAAGCCGCCTTTTCCGGCTGCGAGGAGGGCAGAGTGCTGCGCAGTGCCCTGGTCACCGCGCTGGCCCTGGTGGGCCATAACCTGCCGGAAGGTGCCATGACCCTCTTCGCCTCTCTGGAGGACCCGGCGGTGGGTGTGCGGCTGGCGGTGGCCATCGGCCTGCACAATCTGCCCGAGGGGCTGGCGGTGGCGCTGCCGGTGCTCTACGCAACAAAAAGCCGGGGTCGGGCCTTTCTGGCGGCGCTGGCCTCGGGTCTGGCGGAGCCGGCGGGGGCGCTGCTGGCCTGGGGGCTTTTGGGCGGGCGCATCACCGCGGGCGTCGTCATCGGAATGGCGGCGCTGGTGAGCGGCGTGATGTGTTGGGTGAGCACTGCGGAGCTGCTGCCCACCGCCCTGTCCCTGGGCAAAAAGGAGACCGCGGCAGCGGGCTTCGGAGCCGGCCTTTTGGCGATGACCCTTGGAATCGCCCTCCTTTCGTGATATAATAAACTTCGTATATATAAAAGGGGGTGGCAGCTGTGAGATGGATCAAAGGAGCCGCGGCACTGGCGGCGGTGTGCCTTCTGGCCGGCTGCGGCGCCGCGCCCGCCGGTGTGGAGGATCTGCTGCGCGCGCCCCAGCTGGACGGCCAGCAGAACGAGGTGGAAAAGGCTCTTATCGCCTATCTGGGCGAGACGCCCCAGATGAAGTATCCCACCACCGGCGAGCATCTTTCCCCCTTTGTTTTTGACGACTGGAACGGCGACGGCGTCACCGACGCCGCCGCGCTGTATGTGAGCAGCGCCAAGGGGCAGAACGTCCACCTCGCGGTGCTGGAATCGGTGGACGGCGCATGGGTGGTCACCCAGGAGCGGGAGGGCCTTGCCACCTCGGTGGAGAGCATCGAGACCGCCAGCCTGCGGGGAGCCGAGGGCTCTCAGCTGCTGGTGGGTTACGCCGCTGCCTCGGGGGAGAAGTATCTGGCGGTCTATTCCTATCAGGACCAGACGCTCAACGAGGTGTTCCACCAGTCTTACTCCCAGTACGAGCTGCGGGACATCAGCGGCACCGGCGGCAACGACCTGGTCATCATCGGCCCGGAGACCGACAGCGGCCTGCAGCTGCAGATGCTCACCGCCCAGGACGGCCAGTTCATCCCGGTGATGCCGCCGCTGGCGGTGGGCAATCAGTTCACCAGCTGCGAAGGCCTCTACACCAGCAAGGGCGACGACGGCAGCGACTACCTCATTCTGGACGGCCAGACCGGCAGCGCCAACAGCCTGGCCAGCATGATCCTTTACTACGACGCCCGCCAGCAGCAGTTGGTGACCTATCATCCCATCACGGTGGACGATCTGTTCACCGCCACCCAGCGTTATTCCAGCCTGCTGAAAAGCCAGGACATCGACGACGACGGCACGGTGGAGATCCCAGTTCAGCTGGACGGCGCCGGCATGGAGAACCTGGCGGTGAACCGGCTGAGCTTCGTGGCCTGGATGGACTACACCACCGAGTACGAGCAGGTAAAGAGTTTTGGCGTGGCGGATCTGGAATACGGCTATTATCTGGAACTGCCCTCCGAGTGGCAGGGCCAGATCATGCTCACCGACGGCGACGAGCCGGACAGCTGGCAGGTGCGCAGCGCCGACGGCGAAGCGCTGCATCTCACCGTCCGGGTGGTGGAGCCCAACACCCAGGGCGCCGGCTACTTCCAGCTGGGCAACCTGGGCGCCCAGCGGGTACAGGCCCGATTGGGCACGTCCGACTGGTACCTGCAGTCCGGCGACCTGCTGCGCGGGTTCCGGCTGCTGTGAGCGCCGTTCAAAACGAGACAAGGCGGGCTTCGCGGCCCGTTTAAAGGAGGTCAAACCATGAGACGAGTTCTGGTAGTGGAAGACGAGGACAGCATCCGCGAGCTGATCGCCCTCAACCTGCGCATGGCGGACTACGAGGTGCTGGAGGCGGAGAGCGCCGAAAAGGGCCTCGCGCTGCTGGGCAGCGAGGGCGGCTGCGACGCCGCGGTGCTGGATGTGATGCTGCCCGGCATGAACGGCTTTTCTCTGTGCGAGGCCATCCGCCGGGACGACGCCAACATCGGCATCATCATCCTCAGCGCCAAGAGCATGGAGCAGGACAAGATCCGCGGCCTGTCCATCGGCGCCGACGATTACATGACCAAACCTTTCAGTGTTTCGGAGCTGCTGGCCCGCATCGACGCGCTGTGCCGCCGGGTGCAGCGCACCGGCCAGAACGCCGCCGAGGCCGACGACTCCCGGCTGGTGAGCGGCCAGTTCGTGCTGGACCAGAAGAGCCGTGTGCTCTACAAAAAGGGCGAGCCCATCGACCTGACCCAGGTGGAGTTCCAGATCATGGAGCTGTTCTTCCAGAACCCGGGGGCCGCCCTGGTGCGGGAGAAGATCCTGGAAGGCGTGTGGGGCGAAAACTATTACGGCGACGTGAAGATCGTGGACGTGAACATCCGCCGCCTGCGCATGAAGATCGAGGACGAGCCCTCCAGCCCCAAGCACATCCTCACCGTCTGGGGCTATGGCTACCGCTGGAACGGCTGAAGCCGGCAGCAAAGGGGAAAGGAGGCAGGCTGTGAGCAGTATCACCCGACGCTGGCTGCAGGGCAGCCTGCTGGTGACCCTGCTGCTGGTGGCGCTGGCGGAAGGGTTTTTCATCTATGCCATCTGGTCCGGCTATTACAACGGGGCGCGGCAGGCCATCCTCAGCCGCATCTCCAGCATCTCCGGCCAGCTGAACATCGTCACCGGCGCGAACCCCGCCCTCACCGCGTCCAGCCGCAGCCAGCTGCTGCACCGGGCGGTGGAGCAGTTCGACGAAAAGGATAAATTTGAGTTCATGCTGCTGGATTCCGCCGGCCAGCCGCTCATTACTTCTTCCGGCGCGGTCATCCGCTACGATGCCCCGCCCGAGGACTTCACCCTCGCCCTCTCCGCCAGCAGCGGCCAAGGCGAGATGATCTACACCGACGAGAGCGGCCACCGGGTGATGGCCATCACGGTGCTGGTGCCCTACGCCTGCGAGGACGCCGCCGCCATGCGCATGCTCACCAGCCTTTCTCTGGTGGACGAGGAACTGACGCGGCAGGTGCTGCTGGCGCTGGGCGTGGGCGCGCTGATCATCGTGTTCACCGTCTGGAGCGGCCTGTTCTTTGTGGGCAGCATCGTTAAGCCGGTGCACCAGATCGAGGAGGCGGCCACCGCCATCGCCCGGGGCGATCTGTCGGTGCGCCTGCCCGACACACCCTACGACGACGAGATCGGCCGGCTGTGCCAGCGCATCAACGAAATGGCGCAGGAGCTGAGCAAGACCGAGCGGATGCAGAACGAGTTCATCAGCTCGGTGAGCCATGAACTGCGCACCCCCCTCACCAGCATCCGGGGCTGGGTGGAGACCATCGCCGCCATCCGTGATCCCGAGGACGAAAACTATCGCAAGGGCCTGTCCATCATCGGCCAGGAGACCGACCGCCTGTACACCATGGTGGAGGAGCTGCTCAGCTTTTCCCGGCTGCAGAGCGGCGTCAAGCTGGAGTGCCAGCCGCTGGACCTGGTGGCCGAAGTCACCGACGCGGCCCTGTTCATGCAGCCCCGCATCGAAAAGGAAGGCCTGCGCCTTGTCTACGAGGAGCCGGAGCTGCCGCTGCCCATCTGGGCGGACCCCGCCCGGCTGCGGCAGGTGTTCGTCAACGTGCTGGACAATGCCGTCAAATACTCCTGCCGGGGCGGCGCCATCACCATCGACCTCTTGCAGGAGGGCGAAAACGCCTATGTCACCATCACCGACCAGGGCCGGGGCATCCTGCCCGAGGACCTGGAAAACGTCAAGCTCAAGTTCTTCAAGGGCAAGGGCGCGGTGCGGGGCAGCGGCATCGGCCTGGCCGTGGTGGACGAGATCATGACCGCCCTGGACGGCTCGGCGGACATCGACTCCCAGCCCGGCGTGGGCACCACCGTCACGCTGCGGCTGCCGCTGTACCGGCCCGGCCAGGCGGCGGAAACTTAACGGAAAGGAAGGGCGTCTGTCGCCCAAAACACACCTATGCTGATGTTCCTTGCAATGCTGTGCCTGCTGGTGCTGGCGGCAGCGCTGCTCACATACGCGGCGGGGCTGCACTTTGCCCAGTCGCTTCCTCTGATCCTCACACTGGGCACACTGGCAGCCTATCTGTTCACCGCCGCAGGCGAGAAGGAGTGGCTGATTCCGGCGCTGCCCGTGGCGCTGGCGGTGCTGGCCGTGCTGGCCTGGCGGCGGAGGAAGGAACCAAAGTCCCCGGCCTTCGGGCCTGCCTTTTTCGCTTTCCTGCTGGCCATGGCGGTGGTGGTGGCCTTCACCGGCCATCTGCAGCTGACCATCTTTGACGACCTCTCCCATTGGGGCCTGTTCACCCGTCAGATCTGCGCCATCGACCAGTTCCCGAACGCCGCCCGGAGCGCCTCAGAGTTCGGCGATTACCCGCCCGCCATTCAAATGCTGGCGGCGCTGCTGCATCTGGGCAGCCGGCGGGCCACCGTGCAGACCATGTTCATCTCCCAGCTTTTGTGGTATGTTGGCTTGACGCTGCCGCTGCTGGCGGACTTCGGCTGGCCAAAGCGCCGCTGGGCCGGTCTGCTGCAAGTGGGCGGTATGACCGTCTTTCTGCTGGTGTTCCCCGCGTTTTTCACCAAGTACCATCAGATGAGCCTGGTGGTGGAGCCGGTGATGGCTCTGCTGCTGGGCTGGGCGCTGCTCACCGCCTGGCGCAGCCCCCATCCCGGCTTCTGGGAGCTGGCGGCGGTCAGCGGTGCGCTGTCGGTTCTGGTGATCTCCAAGAGCACCGGCCCTCTTTACGCCCTCACAGGCATGGCGGCGGTGCTCATTCTCTGGCGTGAGCCGCTGGCCGAGACCGTCCGCCGGGGCGGGCTGTGGGCCCGGCTCACGGCGTTGGGCGCGGCGCTGGCCGTGCCCGCCTTCTGGGCCAGCTGGGAGGTGCTCAGCCGCCTGAAAGGCACCAGTTCCTACTTCACCGAAGACCTGCAGAACGGCGCCCTGAGCGCCGAAAATCTGCGGGCGTTCCTCACCGGCCAGGGCGAGGCGCGGGCGGTGAGCGCCCACTTCCTCAGCTTCTTCTGCTTCGAGCCGCTCAACCGGGCCACGGGGCTTTCCGCTTTGGGCTGTATCGTGCTGTTCTGGGCGCTGGTGTGGCTGCTGGGTCGCCTTGTGCCCGCGCGGGCCCGGGCGCTGCGCATTGCCGGCGCTGTGCTGACCGGGGTGCTTCTGGTCTATGCGGTGGGGCTGTGCTTCTCCTACCTCTACCTCTTTGACGCGGACGAGGCGAAGCAGCTGGCGGCGTACCATCGCTACATCGGCCCGCTGCCCATCGCCATGGTCTATCTGACGCTGGGGGCGCTGGCACCCTTTGCGGGGCGGCTGCGCACACCCAAACGCAGGGCCGCGGCCCTTGCCTGTGCCGCGGCGGCGTTCGCTGTGGGAGTCAACTGGACGGCCGCCACCGAGCTTGTGCCGGGGTGGTTCCTGGAACATCGCCAGCTGGATCCCCAGGAGGCGAACTGGGCCCGGGAGCAGACCGAGCTGCAGCCGGTGTTCGATTCCTTCCCCGAAGAACTCCGCAGCGCAGACGCGGCTACGCTGGTGGTCACCGACGGCCCCCGCTGGGACCACGACTGCCGCCTTTACAAATTTGACCTGACGCCGGGGCAGACCTTCGCGCTCAACCCTGTGGAGCATGGCGACGCCATGGCGGAAGTCTACGCTCAGTGGGCGGCGGATGTGCGTCCGCTCCGGTATGTGTACTGCGCGTGGGACGGCGAGGCCGTGGCCGCGCAGGCGCAGCTGACCGACGCCGACGGCACGCCGCTGCGGGCCAACTGCCTGTACCGGCTGCAGGCGGACGGCAGCCTTGTTTTGGAGAAGGAACTGGCCGCGCCGGCCCGCTGACCGGCAGATACCAAACAACAGCCCGGGCCGCCGGGCGAACGAAGGAGAACTATGGAAAAACCAAAGGAATGTTTCAAGACCAGCGTGGGCGGGCAGGCCCTGATGGAGGGCATCATGATGCGCGGCCCGGAGAAGATCTGCGTGGCGGTGCGCAAGCCCGACGGCACGCTGGACATGACCTATGAAAACGTGAAACACCATCGCTGGCAGAAGATCCCCCTGGTGCGGGGCGCGGCGGCGATGATCGAGAACTTGGTGCTGGGCTACCGTTATCTGATGCACTCCGCCGAGGTGAGCATGCCCGAGGAAGCCGAGGAGGAACCCGGCCGCTTTGAAAAATGGCTCACGGAGCACACCGGCCCCGCCGTGCAGAACTTCTTCATGGCGCTGGCGGCGGTGTGCGGCGGCCTTTTGGCCATCGTGCTGTTCATGGTGCTGCCCACCGCCATCGTGGGCGTTCTGGACCGCTTTGTGCCCCTGGGCTGGGGCAAGGTGGTGTTGGAAGGCCTGCTCAAAATCGCCCTGTTCGTGGGCTATCTGTTCCTCTGCACCCGCATGAAAGAAATTCACCGGGTCTTCGAGTACCACGGCGCCGAGCACAAGACCATCGCCTGCTACGAGGCAGGGGAGGAGCTCACCGTGGAGAACGTGCGCCGCCACCGGCGGTTCCATCCCCGGTGCGGCACCAGCTTCATGATCCTGGTGCTCATCGTCAGCATCCTGCTGTTCAGCGTGCTGCCCTGGAGCAGCACCGGCCTGCGGGTGGTGCTGAAACTCCTGCTTCTGCCGGTGGTGATGGGCGTCAGCTACGAGCTCATCAAGCTGGCCGGCCGCTACGATAACCTGTTCACCCGCATCATCAGCGCGCCGGGCCTGTGGCTCCAGCGGCTGACCACCTTCGAGCCGGACGACTCCATGATCGAGGTGGCCATCGCCGCCGTGACCCCCGTTCTGCCCGACCATCCCGACGAGGCCAAATGGTGAGGGCGCGGCAGGCCTTTGACGAGGCCCGCAAGCGGCTGGAAGCCGCGGGCGTGGAGGACGCGGCCTTCGACGCCGCTGCGCTGGTGGCGACCCAGGCCGGGGACGGCTGGCGCTGGCAGGACCCGGAGCTGGACGAAACCGCCCTGGCCCGGCTGGAGACGCTCACCGCCCGCCGTGTGGCGCGGGAACCTTTGCAGTACATTCTGGGCCGCTGGCCCTTCCTGGATTTTGAGCTGCAGGTGGGGCCGGGGGTGCTCTGCCCCCGGGCGGACACCGAACTGCTGGCGGAGGAAGGGGCAAAACGGCTGGCGGGCAAAAGCAGCCCGGCGGTGCTGGACCTCTGCGCCGGCAGCGGCTGCGTGGGCCTGGGCGTCAAGCGCCTGTGCCCCGCTGCCCGGGTCACCTGCCTGGAAAAAAGCCCCGAGGCCTTCCAATATCTGGAGCGCAACGCTGCGTCGGCCCTGCCGGGCTTTGACGTGGCCTGCCCCGCTGTTTCCTGCATTCGGGGGGATGTGTTTGAATACCAGCGTCAGCTGGCCCCCGAAAGCCTCGACCTCATCCTCTCCAATCCCCCTTACGTCACCGACGGAGAGATGGAGCGGCTGGCCCCGGAGGTGCTCCGGGAGCCGGCCATGGCCCTGCGGGCGGACCATGAAGGCCTGGCCTTTTATGAGCACATCGCCCCGGCTTACCTGCCGGCCCTTCGCCCCGGCGGCTGGCTGGCGGTGGAGATCGGCTGGCAGCAGGGGGCGGCCGTGCAGGCCATTTTCCGGGCGGCGGGCTACGAAACCGTGGCCTGCATCCCCGATCTGGAGGGCCGCGACCGGGTGATGGCGGGCCAAAAGGCGGAAAAGGGGATATAAAAAGGACGACAACTCGACATTTTACAACTAATGGTTGTAAACGCCGGGGCCATCGTGTATAATAAGCTCAGATGAAAGAATGAAGCGCCGCCGCTTTTGGCCGGCGCAAGACAAGGAGTTTTGAAGGATATGGCAGAGAAGAAGGCGGCAATGGCCTCCCCGGAGAAAAAGAGCGCGTCCAGCAAGAAGGATGCGCTGGAAACGGCGCTGGCCCAGATCGAAAAGCAGTTCGGCAAAGGCGCGGTGATGAAGCTGGGCGCCAACGTAGCCATGAAGGTGGACGCCATCAGCACCGGCAGCCTCTCGCTGGACATCGCCCTGGGCGTGGGCGGCGTGCCCCGCGGGCGCGTGGTGGAGGTCTACGGCCCCGAGTCCAGTGGTAAGACCACCCTGGCCCTGCACGTTCTGGCCGAGGCCCAGAAGCAGGGCGGCGAAGTGGCCTTCATCGACGTGGAGCACGCCCTTGACCCGGTCTATGCCCAGGCCCTGGGCGTGGACATCGACAGCCTTCTGGTCAGCCAGCCGGACACCGGCGAGCAGGCGCTGGAAATTTGCGAAGCTCTGGTGCGCAGCGGCGCCATCGACGCCATCGTCATCGACTCGGTGGCCGCCATGGTGCCCCGGGCAGAGATCGAGGGCGAGATGGGCGACTCCCACGTGGGTCTGCAGGCCCGCCTGATGAGCCAGGCCCTGCGCAAACTCACCGGCGTCATCGGCAAGACCAACACCGTTGCCATCTTCATCAACCAGCTGCGTGAGAAGGTGGGCGTGGTCTACGGCAACCCCGAAGTCACCGCCGGCGGCCGTGCGCTGAAATACTACTCCAGCGTGCGCATCGACGTGCGCCGCATCGAGGGCCTGAAGGATTCCTCCGGCCAGTTCATCGGCAACCGCACCCGTGCCAAGGTGGTCAAGAACAAGGTGGCGCCTCCCTTCCGTGAGGCCGAGTTCGACATCATGTTCGGCGAGGGCATCAGCAAGGTGGGCGAGGTGCTGGACCTGGGCGCCAAGCTGGGCGTTGTGCAGAAGAGCGGCGCCTGGTTCAACTACGGCGAGACCCGCCTCGGGCAGGGCCGCGACAACGCCAAGACCTTCCTGAAAGAGAACCCCGCCATCATGGCGGAGATCGAGGCGCTGGTGCGCGCCAACGCCGACAAGCTGTTGGCCGCCGGCAAAAAGCCGGTGAAGGGCGGCATCACCCCGGTGGCGGCTCCCGCCGCCCCCGCCGCCGCGCCTGTCAAGGGCGGCGAAGAGGACCTGGACATCATGGTGGAGGACTGATCCCGCGCCATGGAGATCACCCGCATCAGCCGCACCAAAAAGGGGCGCTTCGCCCTGTTCTGCGGCGAGGAATTCCTCTTCAGCGTGGACGATGAGACCTTCTTCAGCGAGCACCTGGCCGAGGGCGTGAGCCTGGACGGCCCCCGTCTGGAGGAGCTGCGCCGCAAAAGCGACGCCCACCGCGCTAAAGACAAGGCCCTGGGATATCTGGCCGCCCGGGAACACGCCTCCGGCGAGTTGTTCCAGAAGCTCTGCCGGGATTTCGACGAGCACACCGCCGCCGCGGCGGTGGCCAAAATGGACGAGCTGGACCTGCTGGACGACGGGGCTTTTGCCCGCCGGGCCGCGGTCTGGCTGCTGGGCAAAAACAAGTCCCGCAGCGAGATCCTGCGCTGGATGGCCCAGCGGGGCCTGGACCGGGAACTGGCCCGGCAAACCCTGGAAGAAGTTTTTGAAGAGCGTCAGGCGGACGCGCCGGAGGGCCTCGGGCCGGACGGCGCGGCCGCCCTTCGCCTTGTGGAAAAGCAGTACGCCGCAAAACTGGCGGCGGGCAAAAAACAGAACGTGCTGGCGGCTCTGGCCCGCCGGGGTTTTTCGTCCGGCGACGCCCGCCGGGCGGTGGAGCTCTGGCTGGAGGAACACCCCGCCGAAGGGGACGAAGAACTGTGAAACCGGCACGGCAAACAAAAGGAGAACGCATTTGAAGATCGCCATCATCTCTCTGGGCTGTCCCAAAAATCAGGTGGACGCCGACGTATTCTGCCACAGCCTCATCAAAGCGGGTCACACCACCACCGCCGACCCCGCCGAGGCGGACGCCATCATCGTGAACACCTGCGGCTTCATCGAGAGCGCCAAGACCGAGGCCATCGAGAACATCCTGGACGCCTGCGCTTTGAAGGAGCGCAAGCCCGGCCTGAAGGTCATCGTCACCGGCTGCCTGGCCGAGCGTTACCGCCAGGAGATCCGCAAGGAGATGCCCGAGGTGGACGCGGTGGTGGGCATCGGCTGCAACGCCGCCCTGCCCGCCATTCTGGAGCGCCTTGCCGCCCCGGATGCCGCCTCGGAGGAAGATTTCGGCCCCAAGACCGACCTGGCCCTGGGCGGCAAGCGGGTCATCAGCACCCCCGCCCACTACGCCTACTTAAAGATCGCTGAGGGCTGCAACAA
Organism: Candidatus Allofournierella merdipullorum; assembly: GCF_048426865.1. NCBI lineage: Bacteria > Bacillati > Bacillota > Clostridia > Eubacteriales > Oscillospiraceae > Allofournierella > Candidatus Allofournierella merdipullorum. The sequence goes on along the minus strand of NZ_DBFNWJ010000048.1, from coordinate 1,609 downwards.
CCGCTGCCACTACTGCGCCATCCCCCTCATCCGGGGCCCGCTGCGCAGCCGCCCGCTGGAGGACTGCGTGGCCGAGGCCCGCTGGCTGGCCGGCGAGGGCGTGAAGGAGCTGGTGGTGGTGGCCCAGGACCCCACCGCCTACGGCGAGGACTGGGGCAAAAACAGCATCTGTGAGCTGCTGGACCAGCTGAATGCCGTGGAGGGCATCCGCTGGATCCGCATCCTCTACGCCTACCCCGAGCGCATCACCGACGAATTCATCGCCGCCATGCAGCGCAACGAGAAGGTGGTGCGTTACCTGGATTTGCCCATCCAGCACTGCAACACCCGCATCCTCAAGGCCATGAACCGCCGTGGCGACGAGGAAGTGGTGAAGAGCGCCATCCGCCGTCTGCGCGCCGCCATGCCGGACATCACACTGCGCACCACCCTCATCGCCGGCTATCCCGGCGAGACCGAGGCGGAGTTCGAGCAGCTGTGCGAGTTCGTCAAGGAGACCCGCTTCGAGCGGCTGGGCTGTTTCGCCTTCAGCCCCGAGGAGGGCACCCCCGCGGCCCGGATGGAGAACCAGCTGCCCGAGGAGGAAAAACAGCGCCGGGCCGACGTCATCATGGACCTGCAGGCCCGCATCAGCGCCCAGCTTCTGGAAAAGAAGGTGGGCAGCGTCCAGACGGTCATCTGCGACGGTGTGGACGAGGAGAGCGGCCTGTACCTCTGCCGCTCCGCCGCCGACGCGCCGGAGATCGACGGCAACATCTGCGTCGCCAGCGAAGCGCCCCTCTATCCCGGCGAATTCTACCGGGTGAAGATCGATGAGAGCGATATGTACGACCTGTTCGGCTATGTAGTGGAGGAAAACGAGGATGAATCTGCCCAATAAACTCACCCTGCTGCGCATCCTGCTGGTGCCGGTGTTCATGGTGCTGGCCGGCATGACCCAATACGGCGCGGCCGACTATCAGTCCGGCTGGTATCTGGCGGCGGGCGTGGTGTTCGCGCTGGCCAGCTTCACCGATTTTCTGGACGGGTATCTGGCCCGCAAGTGGAAGATGGTCACCGACTTCGGCAAATTTGCCGACCCCTTGGCCGATAAGCTCCTCACCACCGTGGCCTTCCTGTACATGATGAGGGACGGCGTTTGCAGCCTGTGGGTGGTGGCGCTGATCCTGGCGCGGGAGTTCGCCGTGTCCGGCGTGCGGATGCTGGCGGCTTCTTCCAACACCGTCATCGCCGCCAACATGTGGGGCAAGGTGAAGACCGTGCTGCAGATGCTCACCATCCTGTTCTACTTCTTTGCCGCAGCCCTGGCCGGCGCCACCGACGTGATGGCCGTGTCGCTCATCTCCAACATCCTGTGCTGGCTGGTGGCCTTGGCCACCGTGGTCAGCGGCGGCATCTACCTGTGGCAGAACCGCAGCTGCTTTATCCAGGCCAAATGATCGTTTCGCCCGGGCGCTTCGGCGTCCGGGCTTTTTTGTATATCGAAAACCACTCGCTAGGCGAGTGGTTCAAAAGAAGACTAATGTCGATAATGGGAAAAGAAAAACTCCCTTTGCTATACTGGGAGTGCGGTCTGCCAACTGCACAAGCAAGCAAAGGGAGGTCATTC
>NZ_DBFNWJ010000047.1:0-80224 GCF_048426865.1 Candidatus Allofournierella merdipullorum | reverse complement strand
TGAATGACCTCCCTTTGCTTGCTTGTGCAGTTGGCAGACCGCACTCCCAGTATAGCAAAGGGAGTTTTTCTTTTCCCATTATCGACATTAGTCTTCTTTTGAACCACTCGCCTAGCGAGTGGTTTTCGATATACAAAAAGCGCCCCGGCCGATTCGGCCGGGGCGTTCGTCTTTTATTCACGCAGGGCCCGTTCCAGCAGGTCCAGCAGGCCTTCGCTCACGGTGCGGCGGCGTGCCGGGCGGCGGGGCGGACGCTTCTCCCGCTCGGGGCGGGACTGGGGTTTCGGGGCCGCTTCCAGGGGTTTGGGGAAGCTCTCGGCCTGGGCGCCCAGGGTCACCAGATTCTGCTCGGTCTCGCCCAGAACGGTGTAGATGGCGCCGGTGGCCTTCTGCAGCCGGTCGGCCGCGTCGGCGATCTGCCGGTCCACCTCTTCCAGCTGGTGGCGCAAAAGCAGCACCGTGTCCGCCATCTGCTGGGCGCTCTCGCGGGCGGTGGCCTGCTGGTCGCGCCGGGTCTGCTCCAGGCGGGCTTTCTCCAGCTCCAGCTGGCGGCGGCCTTCCTCTTTTTCCTTTTCCAGCTCCTCACGGCCGAGGCGGGCTTTCTCCTCCCCTTCCGTGCGGGCGGTGTCCAGGTCGGCCAGGGCCTGCTCCAGCAGCTTGTGCTGCCGCTCCAGTTCCTCGGTGAGGCGGGCGTTGTCCGCCCGGAGGACCACCGTCTCCTGCTCCTTGGTGAACAGGCGGCTCTTGTAGCCGTTGGCGGTCTCTTCCATGTGCAGCAGCTGCTCGCTGACGGCGCGGGCGCGGCTCTCGGCTTCGCCGGCGCGCTTTTCCTCGCCGGAGAGTTTGTCGCAAATTTCTTTGGTCTTTTCCAGCAGCAGCTCGTTGTCCGCACGGGCGGCGTCCAGGTCGCTGCGCAGGGCAGCGGCGGCTTCCTCGTGCTTGCGCTGGGTCTCCAGCGCCTTCGCGCTCAGCTCGTCGATGTAGGCCAGCACCTGCGCTTTCTGAAAGCCCATCAGGCTTGTTTTGAACTCACCGGGAGTGGGCTTGTCCGCCATGGCGCTGCCTCCTTTCGCTGGGTGTTGGGGCCGGTTACTTGCGGTTGTTCAGCAGGACCATGATCTGGTTGAAGTAATCCTCGTCGTCGTCCTCGGTCTTGGTCTCGGCGGCGGGAGCGGGGGCAGCCGCAGCGGTGCTGTCGCCGCTGAATACGGGCTGGGGCACCGAGTGCACCGGGGCAGCCTCGGTGGTGCGGGGCGCGGCGGCGGGAGTGTTCTCAAAGCCGGTGGCCACAACGGTGACGCGCAGCTCGTCCGACAGGTTCTCGTCGAAGGTGGTACCCCAGATGATGTTCGCATCGGGATGGGCGGACTGGGTGATGAGGCTGGAGGCCTGCTCCACCTCTTCCAGGCCGATGTCCGGCGAGGAGGTGATGTTGATGATAACGCCCCGGGCGCCGGAGATGGAGGTCTCCAGCAGGGGGCTGGAAACGGCGGCCTTGGCGGCGTTCTCCGCCTTGCCCGCGCCCTTGGCGCTGCCCACGCCCATGTGGGCGTAGCCGGCGTCCTTCATGATGCTGCGCACATCGGCGAAGTCCAGGTTGATGAAGGCGGGGATGTTGATGAGGCTGGAGATGCTCTCCACGCCCTGGCGCAGCACGTTGTCGGCGGCCTCGAAGGCGTTCATCAGGGTGATCTTCTCCTGGCTGATGAGCTTCAGACGCTCGTTGGGGATAACGATCAGGCTGTCCACATGCATCAGCAGCGCGGCGATGCCCTGCTCGGCCAGGCTCATCTTGCGGCGGCCCTCAAAGGCGAAGGGCTTGGTGACGATGCCCACGGTGAGGATGCCCAGGTCGTGGGCCACCTCGGCCACAACGGGGGCCGCGCCGGTGCCGGTGCCGCCGCCCATGCCGGCGGTGATGAAGGCCATCTGCGCGCCCTTCAGCGCGTTGGCGATCTCGTCCTTGCTCTCTTCGGCGGCGCGCTGGCCCACCTCGGGGTCGGCGCCCGCGCCGCGGCCCTTGGTCAGCTTGGTGCCGATCTGCACCTTCTGGGTGGCCTTGCTGTTCAGCAGAGCCTGCTGGTCGGTGTTCATTGCGATGAACTCCACGCCCTGCAGCCCGGCGGCCACCATGCGGTTCACGGCGTTACCGCCGCCGCCGCCCACGCCGATCACCTTGATATTCGTAATATTCAGCATCTCTTCATCGAGAATGAAAGCCATCTTGCAACTTCCCCCTAAGCTTTTTTGTGCCCACATCCAGCTGCGGGGCAGACTGTGCCACCGTAGAATGTAAAACTAATAATAGAATAACAGACACAGGGCAGAAATTCAAGTGGCAGGGGCTGGTGAATTTGCGGTTTTTTGCCCGCAGTGTGCCGTTTTACGCCCTTCCGGCACAGGCGAAAGGGAGAGGACCCGAAGGCCCCCTCCCTTTTGCCGCTCACCCGCGCTGACAGACCGCCTCGGCACCCAGCGAGCGCAGGGTGCCCGCCAGGTCGCCGTAGCCCCGGCGGATGTGCTCCAGGCCGAACAGCCGGCTCTCCCCTTCCGCCGCAAGAGCCGCCACGGCCAGCGCCGCGCCGCCCCGCAGGTCCCGGGCGGTGAGGTCCGCGCCCGACAGGCGTTTTACCCCCTCTATTTCCAGCGCGCGGCCGCAGCGCACCGCCTTGCCGCCCAGGGCGCTGAAGCCCTCGGCGCAGGCGAAGCGGTTTTCGAACACCGTGTCCTCCACCGCGCTGCGCCCCGAGGCAGTGAGCAGCGCCGCCGCCACCATGGGGGCCGCATCGGTGGAAAAGGCAGGGTACACCCCGGTGTAGACCCGGCCCACCCCCTTGAGCGGCCCCTCGCGGCTCACCGTCACCGTGTTTCCGCCGTGCTCGGCGGCGCAGCCCGCCCGGCAGAGGATCTCCATGGTGGGGGCCAGCGGCTCCCAGGGACAGCCCAGCAGCTTCACCCGGCCCCCGGCGCTGGCCACGGCGGCCGCCAGCGTGGCGGCAACGATGCGGTCCGGGATGGGGGTGTGAGCCGCTCCGTGCAATGCCTCCACGCCCCGGATGCGCACCAGCGGCGTGCCCGCGCCCTGGATGTTCGCCCCGCAGGCGGAAAGAAAGGCCGCCAAGTCCGCGATTTCCGGCTCCGACGCCGCCCCCCGCAGCACCGTCTCCCCCTTGGCCAGCACCGCCGCCATCAGCAGCGTCTCGGTGGCCCCCACGCTGGGCAGGCGCAGGCTGTAATCCACCCCGGAGAGGCCCTCGGGCGCGGTGACGGTGAGGCTTTCGCCCTGCCACTGCACCCGCGCGCCCATCTTCACCAGGCCGTCCAGATGGATGTCGATGGGCCGGGGCCCCAGATTGCAGCCGCCGGGCATGGTCATGCTCACCCGCCCGCAGCGGTGCAGCGTCGGCGCGAGATAAAACACCGAACTGCGCATGGCCCGCACCGGGCCTTCCGGCAGTGCACCGTCCCCACCGGCTCCGGACGCATCCACTAAAAGGCCCCTCCCCCGCCACTGGCAGCGGCAGCCCAGCGTGGCGAGGATGGCCGTGCTCTGCTCCACGTCCGAAAGCCGGGGCACCTGGGAGAGCACGCTCTCCCCTTTGCACAGCAGCGACGCCGCCAAAAGCGGCAGCACGCTGTTCTTCGCTGCGGGCAGCCGCACCGTTCCTTCCAAGGGCCTGCCGCCCCGGATCGACATATATTCCGTCAAGATCTTTCGCCCCCCTCAAAACCATACCAATGTGCCATGGCCCACTGTATGTTCCGGGGGCGGATTTGGTGAAAAAAAGCCCGCCGGGGCGGCGAAAATTCCGCGCAATAGAGCGGTGTTCATAAAACAGTGAATCCTCCGCATGGTTGCAATCATACGGAGGATTGTTTTCTACACATAATTCAAACTTGCTGGCGGCGAACGGTTTGTCAAAACCGTTCGCCGCCAGCAAGTTCACAGGGGATAGCCGCTTTAGCGGCGCAAGGGGGTGTAGCCACCTTGACGGAAAAAGTGACGCAACATCCTCGGTCATGCAGTTTTTCTGCTGAGGTCGAATGAAGCTCGGCAGGACGCACGATACTCCCGACAGTAGAGTATAGAAGTGCGCCCTTTTGTCCGGAAAGTATTTTACAGCATCCCGGCAAACTGGAAGTTGTCGACATTATAGATCCTTATCCTCATAGGGCTTGTTCCACGAACCGATCTCGATGATATTTCCTTCTGGGTCAGCAATAAAGCACGTCCTTTGTCCCCAAGGCTCAGTAGTTGGTTCTAACAAAGAAGTTGCGCCATGGTCAATAGCATTTTTATATTGCTTATCAACTTCCTCGTATGTGTCAACATACAACGCCATCTCAGAATGTGCATTTACTCCCGTAAGATACTCATATCTTTTGCTTGTTAGTTTTTCGAAATCATTTCTCCCATAAAGCAAAAAGAGGGTGCCATCCTTTACTAAGTATACATTATCAGTGTTTTCATCTTCTTTGATCTCAAATCCTAATACATCTCGATAAAACTGGATCATTGTTGCCATGTTCTTAACGAACAGCCCATATCCATCCAATCTCATTACAATACACTCCTTATTCCGCCAAATCCCGATTTGTATATCTTGTCGGCCCCATATTATCATATAACAGGATAAGATACAAGAGCAAAACTACTGTGGCTGTTAACTGTTTTACGACCACCGCCCTATGCCCCCGTGGGCTTTTTTCTAATACTTCTGCTGGCCCGCCTGCCGGCTGACCGACAGCACGATGCCCATCTCGCCCAACAGCATCATCAGACTGGTGCCGCCGGAGGAGAAAAAGGGCAGGCTGATGCCGGTGTTGGGAATGGTGTTGGTGACCACCGCCATGTTCAGCACCGCCTGCATCACCACCTGCACCGTGAAGCCCACGGTGAGCAGCGCGCCGAATTTGTCCGGCGCGTTCACCGCGATGGTGATGCCCCGCAAGAGCAGCAGCACGAACAGCAATATCACAAGACAGGCCCCGATGAAGCCCAGCTCCTCGCAAACGATGGAGAAGATGAAGTCGTTCTGGGGCTCGGGCACATAAAGATACTTCTGGCGGCTGTTGCCAAGGCCCAGCCCGGTGGCGCCGCCGGAGCCGATGGCGTAAAGGCTCTGGATGGTCTGGTGCCCGTCGCCTAAAGGGTCGGCGAAGGGGTTCAGCCAGCTGTTGAGGCGGTCGGCGGCGTAGGGCACAAGGTCCGGCAGGAACACCAGCGCCGCCGCCACCGCCGCGATGCCGCCCCCCGCCGCCATGGCGAACCAGCGCATCCCCGTGCCGCCCACGAACATGAGCACCGCCCCGATGCCAAAGAGCAGCAGCGTGCCGGACAGGTGCGGCTCCAGCAGCATGAGCACCGCCAGCACCCCCAGAATGGCGGCGAAGGGCAGCACGCCCACCGAGAACCGCTTCATGCGGGTGTGGTTGAGGGAGATGATGTGGCTGAACACCAGAATGACGGCGAACTTGGCAATTTCACTGGGCTGCAAGGTGCCCACCGGCAGCACGATCCACCGCTTGCAGCCGTTGTATTCCGGCATGAAGAGCACCACCACCAGCAGCACCAGCGACACCCCCATCACCGGCCAGGCCAGCTTGTGGTAGATGTGGTAGTCCACCCGGCTGGCGACGTACATGGCCGCCAGGCCCACCGCCGCGTAGAGCAGCTGGGGCCGGATGTAGGCGTAGGGGGTGCCCCGGCGGTACATGGCCACCGCGTAGCTGGCGCTGAAGAGCATCACCAGCCCGAAGGCCACCAGCGCCAGCACCAGCATGAGAAAGGGCAGGTCCAGGGAGGGCTGGCCTGCCCCCAGCAGCTTTTGCAGCCAGGGGGGCAGGGGCCGTTTTTCCCGCTTTTGCCGGGCGCGGCGGGGGGCCGCCCCGGCGGGCACGGCGGTTTTTGGGGCCGGGACGCGGGACGAATGGTTTGGAGCGAACAGGCTGACCGCCTCCTTGCGTGAGCATTGCCCTAACAGTGTGCGCAGGCTTTGCCCGGTTTAGTCCATCTTCACGTCCTCGTCGGCGGGCACGGTGTAGTCGTAGAAGGTCACGGTGACAAGGCTGCCCTGGGGCAGCTGCTCCCCCTCGGGATTGCTCTGGCCCACCGCCACCGCGCCCTCCATCTCGGCGGCCCCCTCCGCCTTGATGTTCAGGCCGGCCCGGTGCAGGGTATCGGTGGCCTCGGCCAGGGTCTGGCCCGCCGCGCTGGGCACGGTGGTGACCTGGCGCACGGCGTCCGCCTCGGTGTAGAGCAGCACGGTGGAGCCCCGGGGCAGCGTTTCGCCCGCCGCCGGGTACTGCACCGCCACCGTGTCCCCTTCCCCCACCACCCGGGCGGCAAAGCCCGCCTCCTGCAGCTTTGCCGCGGCGGCCTCCGCCGGAAGTTCCGTCACGTCGGGCACCTGGTTTTCCAGCCGCTGCTGTTCCTCGGGGGTGTACTGGGGCTGCACGCCGTAGTAGCGCAGGGTCTCCTCGATGACCTGCGCCGCCACCGGGGCCGCCAGCGCGCCGCCGCCGTTGGCGAAGGTGTGGGGTTCGTCCAGAGCGATGAGTACCGCGATTTTCGGGTCGTCCGCCGGGGCAATGCCCACAAAGCTGGCGATGCGGGCCTCTTCGTCCTCCGAGTCCAGCTTCTGGCTGGTGCCGGTCTTGCCGCCCACCCGGTAGCCCGCTACATAGGCGTTTTTGCCGCTGCCCTCGCTCACCACGCCCTCCATCATCCGGCACATCAGGGCGCTGGTCTCGGGGCGGATGACCTGCCGGCGTACCGTGGGCTCGGTGGTGCTGACCACGTTGCCGGAAGCGTCGGTGATCTTTTCCACCACATAGGGCTGCATCAGGTTGCCCCCGTTCACCACCGCGCAGACGGCGGTGAGCATCTGGATGGGGGTGATCTTGCTGGACTGGCCGAAGGCGCAGCTGGCCAGCTCCACCGGGCCCATGCGGTCGGCGGTGTAATATTCCGACTTCTTCGGCTCGGCGGGCAGATCGATGCCGGTGGCGCCCTGCAGGCCGAAGGCCTCGAAGTAATCGCAGAAGTCCTGCACGCCCAGCTGCTGGCCGATTTGGATGAAACTCTGGTTGCAGCTGTTGGCCAGCGCCTGGGCCACTGTCTGGGTGCCGTGGCTCTTGTGGTTGGCGCAGTGGAAAGGAATGCCCGCCACCTTGTAGGCCTTGCCGCAGACGAAGGTGCTGGAAGGGCTCACCGCGCCGGTATCCAGCGCGGCGGCGCAGGTGATGAGCTTGAACACCGAGCCCGGCTCGTAGAGGTCGCTCACCGCCTTGTTGCGCCACTGAGTCTGCTGGGCCAGCTGCAAGGCGGCACTGCGCTCCTCGCCGGAAAGGCTGTTCACAAAGGCGCGGGTCTCCTCGTCCGCCAGCACCCGCGGCTCGTTGGGGTCGTAGTCGGGTTTCGTGGAGATGGCCAGCACACGGCCGGTGTCCACCTCCATCACGATGCCCACCGCCCGCTGGCTCACGTTGTAGGCCTCGACAGCGTAGCTGAGGTAGTTTTCAAGATAATGCTGCACGTTCACGTCGATGGTGAGCTGCAAGGTGTTGCCCTGCACCGGGGGGATGTAGGTGTCGTAGCCGGTGGGCATGTCGTAGCCCCAGGCGTTCTTGGCGCTGAGCACCCGGCCGCTGGTTCCGGTGAGCTGCTCGTCGTACTCCAGTTCCAGGCCCGCCATTCCCACGTTGTCCACGTTGGTGAAGCCCAGCAGGCTGGCGGCAAAGTCCCCTTCCGGGTACCAGCGCTTGGTGTCCTCCAAAAGCAGGATGCCCTCCCAGCCGTTTTCAGCGCAGGTCTCGCGCACCGCGTCGGCGGTCTGACGGTCCGCCCGGCGCAGCAGCAGCGCGTCGTTGCTGGACCGCTGGGACAGTATCTCATAGAGTTCTTCGTACTCCATGCCCACCAGCGGCGCCAGCGCCCGGCTGGCGGGTTCCACGTCCTCGTCGGCCATTTCCCGGGGCGCGGCCCGGATGGTCCAGCAGGTGGCGTTCACCGCCAGCGGCACGCCGTTCGCGTCCAGGATGTCGCCCCGGGGCGCGGGCACCACTGTATCCCGCAGCTGCTGGCCGCTGGCCCGCCCGGCATAAAAATCGTGGTCGGTGATCTGGATGTACCACAGCCGCGCCGCCAGCCCGCCGAAGCACACCAGCGCGAAGAAACCCGCCACCAGCCTTGAGCGCAGCTTCATGCCCCGGTCCTGGGCGGCTTTGAGCATTGGTTCCAAAGACATAAAAAAGCCCCCTCTCCCCTGCCATTCTATGCGGGGAGAGGGGGCTTGTATGTGTTTGGGGTTTTGGGGCGGGCGCGGATGCGGTATAATCAACAAAAATTGACCATTCGGCCTTTTGGAGCGTATACAGGGTGAAGGGAGATGATGGCATGGCCCCAAGACCAAGCATTTCGCCGGCGGCGGCACAGGCTGCGGTGGAGGCCCACGGCGACCGGCTGTTCCGCCTCTGTCTTGTGCTGCTGGGCAGCACCGCTGACGCGGAGGACGCGGTGCAGGAAACGTTGCTGAAGTATCTTCAAAAGGCCCCGGCCTTTGAAACGCCGGAGCACGAAAAGGCCTGGCTTTTGCGGGTGGCGGCCAACCACTGCCGGGATGTGCACCGGCGGCGGGCGCGCCATCCCCAGACTCCCCTTGAGGAACTTGACCTGCCCGCGCCGGACGCCGAAGGCCGCGAGATGCTGGACGCCCTGATGGCCCTGCCGGAAAAGTTCCGGGCCGTGCTGGTGCTGCACTATGTGGAGGGCTACCGGGTGGAAGAAGTGGCGAAGATCATCGGCAGAACGCCGTCGGCGGTGAAGATGCGGCTGCAAAAGGGCCGCCGCCTGCTGGCACAGCAATACGGAAAGGAGGCCGCAGAGGATGGAATTTGAGCGCTTGAAACCTGCCGTGGAGAGCCTCCGCATGCCGGAGGATGCAAAGCGCCGCATGGCCGCCGCTCTGGCCGCGGAAGCCGACGCGCCCCAACCGCATATGACCTGGCGCAGGCCTGCGCTGGCGCTGGCCGTTCTTGTTCTTTTGCTGGCGCTGGCAATGCCGGTTTTTGCCTCTGTGGAACCCATCTATCGGCTGATGTATCTGGTCAGCCCTGCTGTGGCACAGTTTTTCCGCCCTGTGCAGGAAAGCTGCGAGGATCAGGGCATCCGCATGGAGGTGGTGTCTGTTTACATTCAGGACGACACCGCTCAAATCTATCTGACGGTGCAGGACACCACCGGCGAGTTCACCGACGGGCCGGTGGACCTGAACGACAGCTACGCCATCCACACCCCCTTCGACTGCGTTGCCGCCTGCAGCCGGGTGGGCTACGATGAGGCCAGCCGCACCTCCACGTTTCTGGTCACACTTTCCGAGATGAAAGGCAACGCCCTTACCGGGAACAAAATCACCTTTTCGGTGGGCCAACTGGTCAGCGGCAGACATGTTTACGAGGGCATTTCCATCCCCCTTGACCTCTCCTGCTTTGAAGAAGCCACGGAAACGCAAACTGTGCATTCGAACGGCGGAGGTGGTCCCGGTTACGAGCGGGGGTTTACGACCGTGCTTGTGCCCGGCGCGGCAGACCCGGACTTTCCCGTGGAAGGCATCGATCTGACGGGTGCGGCGCTGGTGGATGGACAGCTGCATCTGCAAACGGCGGTGAGAGACCACGCAAACAACGACAATCACGGTTACTTTTACCTGTTGGACGAAAGCGGACAGCGGGTGGACAGTTATTATTCGACCTCTTTTATCACCCAGGCCGATGAGCGTATCGACTACACGGAGGAAGTCTTTTGCGAGCCCGCCGGGGGCTTTTCTCAGTACAAACTGTACGGTGATTTCTGGATCGCCGGACGTCATGTGGAGGGCGACTGGCAGGTGACCTTCCCGTTGGAGCCAACAGATTGACCACCACAAAATAACATACCCGCCCTTTGCCTTGCGGCAAGGGCGGGCGTTTTTGTTGTCACAGCCCATAGCGGGCGGCCAGCTTATAATAGCGGCAGTTGCTGACGATGCAGCGGATGAAGGCCAGCGGCAGCACACACCAGCCGAAGATGGCGGCGAAGGCCACGTCGTTGGTGATGGGCGGCATCAGAAAGGCCGAAGCAGGTACCAAAAGCAGGCCCAGCGCACCGCAGGCGGCGGTGAGAGTAAAACGCGCCCGTTTGGACAGGCGGAAGTACCATTTGCGCCCGGGCAAGGCGGCGGACACATAACAGGCCAGCAGGCAGGCCGCACTGGCGGGGCCGACGTTGAAGAAGAAGAGGGCAAGGAAAAACACCTGGAATGCCCGCAGCGCCAGGACGCGGTTGGTGGGCAGCCAGCCCCGGGCCTGCATGCGCTGCACCAGCAGCGTTGCCACCACCGCCGCCGCGCCGCCCAAGAGGGTCAGCGGCAGGCGCAGGACGATGTGCAGCCCGTCCAGGGCAGCCAGCAGCACGATCACGGCGATCGCGCCGACGCAGAGCGCGGCAATGTTGCCCGGGCGGGCGGTCTCTCTGGCGTTCTGTTCCTGGGCTTTCTGCCAATGGGCCTGCCAGAGGGGGCGCAGCAGAGCGAAAAGCGCCTCGTGGGCTGCGTCCGGGGCCTTGTCCGATTTTTTCAGGCCGTAGGCATAGGCCAGGTCCACCGCCAGTTTTTCCAGACAGGCGGGTTCTGTTTGCAGCAATTTGACCAGCGTTTCCAAAAATTCCGGCGTGTGCTGAAGCTCCCGGAATTCTTCGCTTTCCAGAATGTCCTTCGCCTGCCAGCGGTCCGCATCGGGGCCGCAGGCCGCGCGCAGCCGCTCCGCCAGCGCCTGAGCACGCTGGCGCCGCTGGCGGCTGACCTGCTGGGGCAGATGGTCAAAATCGAACTGCGGCTGGGGCTCCGGCGGCGTTTGCGCCGTGGGAGGCTGTTCTTCCTCGTCTCCCGGCTCTCTGGGCCGCGCGGGGGCGCGGCGGAGCGCCGTCTCGGCGGCGGAAAAGTCGAAGGCATCGCCTTCGGCCGTCTGGCGGGCGGCGGAGCCGTTCTTTTTCATCCAGGCCAGATACGCCGCCTGCTCGGCGGCAAGGCAGCTTTCCCGGCTGCCGGAGACCGCAGGGGCCGCGGGCGCGGCGGCAGGGCGTTTTTCCTCCTGCGGAGCCGCCGCAGCCGGGCGGCGGGCGCGCCGGGCATACTGCATCGCCTCGCTGAAGGCGGTGTGCAGCTTATCAAACCCCTCCGGGTCATCCTCGGGGTGGCAGGTGCGGGTCTTTTCGGCGTAGGCGTGGCGGATGGCCGCCACGTCGGTGGTGGGCGCGATGCCCAGTGTCTGCCAGAAGTTCATTCTTCGTCCTCGCCATTATCGTCAAAAAAGTCGTCCCAGCTCTGGTCGTCCAGGCCGCTGCCGGCTTCCAGCCGGTCCAGCAGCTCCTTGCAGCGGCTTCTTGCCCGCAAGATGCGGGCGGGCTCCTGGCTGGCCAGTTCCTCCTGGAAGGCCTCCATCACCCGGCCCACCTGCTCGCGCACTTCGCCCAGGGTCTCTTTCCAAAGGCGCTCGCCCCGGGCCAGCAGCAGGCGGTTCTCCTCCCGGTCACGGGGGTGGATCTTCAGCTTTTGCAGCTGTTCCAGCCGCTTTTTGGCCTCCTCTTCGGAGAGGCCGCTGCCCGGCCCCACCAGCACCGCGCTGATGGCCTTGCCGGTGGACAGGCTCTCGGCCTCCACTTCCAGGATGCCGTTGATGTCGTAGGTGAAGCGCACCGCCGCGCCCTCCTGCCCCGCGGGGCCGGGCGGCACCGGCAGGTCCAGCTCGCCCAGCTTGCGGTTGTCGGCGCAGTACATCGCCTCGCCCTGGAAGATCTGGATGTGCAGCTTGGTCTGGCCGGTGCTGACGGTGTAGTACTTTTCCACCTTGCTGGTGGGCAGGGCGCTGTTGCGCTCGATGATGGGGCTCATGATGAGGTTGTCCTCGTCCGCCGGGTTATGTACGCCCACGCCCAGGGTAAAGGGGCACAGGTCGGTGAGCACCATCTGGCGCAGTTCGGCCTTGCGCTCCTTCATGGCGGCGTAAAGCCCCGCGCCCTGGGCCACCACCGTGTCCGGGTGGCCGGCGTCCAGCAGGGGGCGGCCCAGCAGATGGGAGAGGTACTGGCGCACCACCGGCATCTTGCAACTGCCGCCCACCGGCACCACGCCCCGCAGCTCACGGGGGGCAAGGCCGCTGTCCCGCAGGGCCTTCTGCAGCGGGGTGCGCATACGCCCGAAGAGGGTGGCGGCGTTTTCGATGAGCTTCTGGCCGGTGAGGCTCATGGAGCCCACAAGGCCCGGCAGGTCCAGCACCATCACCGCCATGGGAGCGGTGGTGAGGGTCTGTTTGCACTGCTCGGCCTGGGCCAGCAGGATGGCCCGCAGGCCCGGCTCCAGCGCGTCGTAGTCGATGTTGTTCTCCTGGCAGTACATGTGGGCGATGGCCGCGTCCAGGTCGTTGCCGCCCAGCTGGTTGTCGCCGCTGACGGCCAGGATGTTCACCACGTTTTCAAAGCAATCCACCACCGAGACGTCCAGCGTGCCGCCGCCGAAGTCGTAGACCAAAAAGGCCGCGTCGCCCTGTTCGGGGTCGTAGCAGGCCAGGGCCGCAGCGCTGGGCTCGTTGATGAGCCGCTCCACCTTGAGGCCCGCCAGCTTTCCCGCCCGCTTGGTGGCGGCGCGCTGGGAGTCGGTGAAATAGGCGGGCACGCTGACCACGGCCTCCTCCACCGGCTGGCCGAGATAGGCCTCCGCGTCCTCTTTCAGGCGGCGCAGCACCAGGGCCGAAAGCTCCTCCGGCAGGAAGGTGCGCCCGGCGAGGGAAAAGGTCTTGCCGGTGCCCATGTCCCGCTTGAAGGCGGCGGCGGTGCGCTCGGGATGGGTGATGAGCCGCTCCTTGGCGGCTTTGCCCACCAGCACCGCGCCGTCCTCGTCGATGCTGACAACGCTGGGGGTGAGAGTTTCGCCAAAAGCGTTGGGCACAAGGCGGCTTGCGCCGTCTTTGTACACCGCGGCCAGGCTGTTGGTGGTTCCAAGGTCAATACCGATGATGGGCATGTCGTTCGTTCGCTTCCTCGTGTTTCGTTGTGTTCCTTCGGCTCATTCCAGGCCGATCTTCTGCGCGTATTCCAGCAGCAGCTCCCGCTCCAGGAAGGGAGTCTTTTTGCCCTTGCGGTCGCGGTAGGTCTCGTGGCCCTTGCCGATGACGGCGATCATGTCGCCGTCCTGGGCGTGGTCAAGCGCGTAGTGCAGGGCGTCCAGACGGTCGGGAATTTCCACATAGGGCACGTCGGGGCGGCCCTGGGCGATGCCGATTTTAATATCCGCCAGGATGGCCTGCACTTCCTCAAAGCGGTTGTTGTCCTCGGTGAGGATGAGGAAATCCGCCAGGCGGCTGGCCACCTCGCCCATGCCGTAGCGGCGCAGGCGGCTGCGGTCGCCGCCGCAGCCGAAGAGCACCACCAGACGTTTGGGCTGGTAGGCCCGCAAGGTGGTGAGCAGGTTCTCGGTGCCAGCCTCGTTGTGGGCAAAGTCGATGAGCACGGTGAACCGCTTGCTCACCGGCACCAGCTCCACACGGCCCTTGACGCTCACCTGCTCCAGGCCCTTGCAGACGGCCTCCATCGGCAGGCCCAGCACCTGGCCCACCGCCAGGGCGGCCAGGGAGTTGTAGACGCTGAACTCGCCGGGCATGTTCACCCGCACGCGGGCGTTCCACACGCCGCTGAGCTGGTAGGAGATGCCCAGGAAGTTTTCGCCCCGCTCCAGTTCCAGGCCGCTGCCCACAAAGTCCGCGTCCTTGTGCATGGCATAGCTGACCAGCCGGCAGGTGTGGCCCGCCAGCAGAGTGTTGCAGTTTTTGTCGTCCACGTTCACCACGCCCACATCGCAGCGGCGGAACAGCTGGCCCTTCCAGGCGCGGTATTCCTCAAAGCTCTGGTGCTCGCCGGGGCCGCCGATGTGGTCGGGATAAAGGTTTGTGAACACGCCCACGTCGAAGTGGATGCCGTCCACGCGGCTCATCATCAACCCCTGGCTGGACACCTCCATCACCACGCTGTCGCACCCGGCGGCCAGCATCTCGGAGAAGAGCTTTTGCAGCTCGTAGCTCTCGGGGGTGGTGTTGGCCAGGGCATGGCGCTCGCCGGCGAAGGCGGTGCCGTTGGTGCCGATGATGCCGCACTTTTTGCCGGCGGCGATGAGGGCCGCCTGGATCATGTGGGCGGTGGTGGTCTTGCCCTTGGTGCCGGTGACGCCGATCATGGTCATCTTTTTGGCAGGGTTGTCAAAGAGGTTGCAGCTCATGATGGCCAGGGCATGGCGGCTGTTCTCCACCTGCACCACGGTGACGCCGGCGGGGATTTCGTCCAGCTTGTGCTGGATGACCAGCACGCTGGCCCCGGCGGCGGCCACATCCTCGGCGTAATCGTGGCTGTCACGGTTGGTGCCCACCACGCAGACAAAGGCAAAGCCCGGCTGCACCTTGCGGGAGTCGTAGGCAACGTCCACCACTTCGGTCTCGGCGTCGCCCTGCAGGACCAGATAGTCCAGCCCTTCCATCAACTGGGAAAGTTTCATAAAATCAGCCTCCCTTTATGAATTGCGTATGCTCAGCGCTTTACAAAATATTCGTTGTACCACACAAGGAACATGAACACGCACCAGATCTGGCGCCAGTTGTCCCGCTTGCCGGACACATGGTCGTCCAGCAGCTTTTTCAGTTCCTGCGTCTTGAAGAACCGGGCCGCAGCCTCGCTCTCAAAGGCCTTTCGCACCACGGCGGCGTACTGCTCATCCCGCAGCCAGGCGCGTACCGGCACCGGGAAGCCCAGCTTCTTCTTGTCGGCGGTGCGCTCGGGGATGCTGCGGGCCGCCGCGCCCCGCATGGCCAGCTTTGTGCCCTCGGCGTTGGCGCGGTATTTCACCGGGATGTGCCGGGCCACCTCAAACACTTCCTTATCCAGGAAAGGCACCCGCAGCTCCAGGCTGTTGGCCATGCTCATCTTGTCCGCCTTGAGCAGAATGTCTCCCGCCAGCCACAGGTGCAGGTCGGTGTACTGCATGCGGGTGACCGGGTCCTGCCCTTTGGTCTTTTCAAAGAAAGGCCGGGAGAGGTCGGTGGGCTTGACGCGGCCGGTGTAGTGCTTGAGCAGCTTTTTCTTCTGCCGCTCGCCCATCAGGTTGGTGTTGCCGATGTAGCGCTCTTCCAGGGGATTGGAGCGCCGCACCAGGAAGTTCACGCCGTGCACCGGCGGCAGCAGCTCGGCCACCGCGCCCACCGCCCGGCGCAGGGGCAGGGGGAGCTTGTCGTACCAGCTGACGGTGAAAGGCTCCTTGTAGATGTTGTAGCCGCCGAAAAACTCGTCCGCGCCCTCGCCGGAAAGGCACACCTTCACCTGCTTGGCGGCCTCCCGGTTCACGAAGTAAAGGGCGGCGCTGGCGGCGTCCGCCAGGGGCTCGTCCATGTGGTACTGGATGCGGCCGAGATTGGCCCAGTATTCCTCCGGCTCGATGCGGTAGGCGAAGTTCTTCACACCCAGGAATTTGCTGAACTCCGAGGCGTACTCCGTCTCGTCATACTGCTTGTTGGCAAAGCCCACGGTGAAGGTCTTGTCCACCTTGGCAAGGCAGGCCATATAGCTGGAGTCCACGCCGGAGGAAAGGAAGGACCCCACCTCCACGTCGGCAATTTTGTGGGCGGCCACGCTCTCCTTCATGGCGGCTTCGATTTTGTCTTCCCAGCCGGTCATGTCGGGGCCGTTGTCCGCCTCGAATTTCGGCTGCCAGTAGCGGCCGGTGGACACTTCGCCCGCTTTCCAGCGCAGCCAGTGGGCGGGCAGCAGTTTTTTGACGCCCTTGAAAAAGGTGTCCTCCCCCGGGGAATACTGGTAGGTGAGGTAGAGCTCCAGACGCTCCTCGTTCAGCTCCTTCACAAAGCCGGGATGGGGCAGAAAGCTCTTGATCTCGCTGCCGAAGAGCAGTTCGCCCTCGGCATTGGTGTAATAATAAAAAGGCTTGATGCCGAAGGGATCCCGGGCGCAGAAGAGGCTCTGGTCCGCTTCGTCCCAGATGGCGAAGGAGAACATGCCCCGCAGCTTTTCCAGCATCCCCTCGCCCCACTCCTCATAGCCGTGGAGCAGAACCTCGGTGTCGGAGTGGTCGGTGGCAAAGACATGGCCCGCCGCCTGCAGCTGGGCACGCAGCTCCATGAAGTTGTAAATTTCGCCGTTGAACACCACCGCCAGGCGTTTGTCCTCGTTGAACATGGGCTGGCGGCCGCCCTCGATGTCGATGATGGAAAGCCGACGGTGGCCCAGAGCCACCCCATCGCCAAAATAGCTGCCCGCGCCGTCCGGCCCGCGGTGGGCGATGGCGTCCATCATGGCTTTCAATATTTCCTCACGGTCGGCGCGCCGACCGGTAAATCCCACGATTCCGCACATACTGTTTTTGTTCCTTTCCCGTAAAAGGGCGTAACTGCCCAATATAGAGTTTATTATACTACAAACGGCGACGGTTTAAAAGGGGGCGGCAAATTGACAAGGGCCCCATAAAAGAAGTAGAATAAACGAGACACTGAATTCTCAAAAAAGGTGATGGATATGAAAGACCTTCTCCCTGTGCTTTTGGGCAGCGACGCCAACGTTTACGGCATGGCCCGCAGCTTTTACATGGAATACGGCGTGACCAGCCTTGCCATCGGCAAGGGAGCGCTGGCCGCCACGGCAAACTCCAAGCTGGTGAAGATGGCGGTGGTGGAGCCGAACCTGGAAGACGACGCGGTGTTCGTGCGCACCCTGACCGATTTTGCCAAGGCCCACTCCGGCAAGACGCTGGTGCTGGTGAGCTGCGGCGACAACTACACCGGGCTGATGGCCCGGGCCCGCGCGGCGCTGGAGCCCTATTACAAGTTTGCCTGCCCCACCCCGGAACTGGTGGCGGAGCTGGACACCAAGGAGTTTTTCTATCAGGCCTGCGAGCGGCACGGCCTTTCCTACCCCCGCACCTTCGGCTGCACCAACGAGAACTACAAGACGGTGGAGCTGCCCTTCCCCTTCCCTTGCATCATCAAGGCCAGCAACAGCGTGGCCTACTGGAACTGCAAGTTCCCCCACAAGAAGAAGGTGTTCGTGGCCTACAACAAGGAGGAGTTCGACGCCATCACCGCCGCCATCTATTCTTCCAGCTACCAGGACAATCTGGTGCTGCAGGAGTACATCCCCGGCGACGACAACTGCATGCGTGTGCTGAACTGCTATTCCGGCCTTGACCACAAGGTGAAGCTGATGGCTCTGGGCCGTCCCCTGCTGGAGGAGCAGACCCCCGAGGGCATCGGCAACTACGCGGCCATCATGAACGTGCGGGACGACGAGCTGATGGAGAAGATGAAAGCCTTTTTGGAGGACGTGGGCTGGGAAGGCTTCTCCAACTTCGACATGAAGTACGACGCCCGGGACGGCAAATACAAACTGTTTGAGATGAATCCCCGCCAGGGCCGCAGCAGCTTTTTCGTGACCGCCAGCGGCTACAACCTGGCCAAATGGCTGGTGGATGACGTGGTGGAGCACAAGGAGCAGGAGCTGACCATCGCCGACGCGCACCATCTGTGGATGATCGCCCCGGCGGGCATTATCAAGAAGTATCTGAAGGACGAGGCCCTGCTGGCCGAGGCCAAGGAGCTGATGCGCCAGGGCAAGGTGAGCCACCAGCTGTTCTGCAAGGAGGACGCCGGCCTCAAGCGCCGCATCTGGTACATCAAGAACCAGCTGAACAACTATCGTAAATACAAACGCTATTTCGGCAACAAGAGCCTGGTGGACTGACCCAGGCAAAAGGAGCAGCCAATGTGTGGAATTACCGGCTTTGTTTGCGCAAAGCACGACCTTGAAGAAGCAAAAACCACTTTGAAGGCCATGGCCGACCTCATCGCCCACCGCGGGCCGGACGGCGAGGGCTTTTATGTGGACGAGCGGGCGGCGCTGGGGCACCGGCGGCTGTCCATCATCGACCTGGAGGGCGGCAGCCAGCCCATGTTCAACGAGGACAAAACCCTCGTGACGGTGTTCAACGGCGAAATTTATAACTTCATGGAGCTGCGCGGCCAGCTGGAAGCGGCAGGCCATGTGTTCGCCACCCACTCCGACACCGAGGTACTGCTGCACGGCTACGAGGAATGGGGCGAGGCTCTGCCCGAAAAGCTGCGGGGCATGTTTGCCTTCGTCATCTGGAACAAGGCGGAGGGCACCCTCTTCGGCGCGCGGGACATCTTCGGCATCAAGCCCTTCTATTACTACCAGAACAACGACCTGCTGCTCTTCGGCAGCGAAATCAAATCTTTTCTGCCCCATCCCGGCTTTGTGAAAGAGCTGAACGAGGAGCGGCTGCCGGAGTATCTCTCCATCGAGTACATCCCCAACGCCGAGACCATGTTCAAGAACGTCTACAAGCTGCCGGGGGCTCATCGCTTCACTTTCAAAGACGGCAAGCTGACGGTGAGCCGCTATTACGACATCGCTTACCACGTGGACCACAGCAAGACCCTGGAGGACTGGAAAAAGGCCATCGCCGACACCTTTGCCGAGAGCGTGCGGGTGCATCAAATTGCCGATGTGGAGGTGGGGTGCTTCCTCTCCTCCGGCGTGGACTCCAGCTTTGTGGTAAACGAAGTGGCCAAAGGCACGCCTCACGTGAAGAGTTTCAGCGTGGGCTATGAGGAAGAAAAGTACTCCGAGCTGCCCTACGCTCAAGCCTTCAGCAAGGAGATCGGCGTGCCCAGCATCGCCAACAAGGTGAACGCCGACGAGTTCTTTGAGGCGAACCAGACCATCCAGTGGTATCTGGACGAGCCGATGCCCAACCCCAGCGAGGTGCCCCTCTACTTCCTCACCAAAAACGCCGCCCGCTATGTGAAGGTGGTGCTGAGCGGCGAGGGTGCGGACGAATTGTTCGGCGGCTATCCCCTTTACTGCGCCGCCCATCACTTTGAGGAGTACGCCAAAATCCCCCGCCCCCTGCGCAAGGCGGCGGGCGCGGCGGCGGGGGCCCTGCCGGAGTTCAAGGGCCGCAACTTCCTGGTTCGTGGCGCGCAGGAGCCCTGGCAGCGGTGCATGCGGGCAAACTACGTGTTCTCCACCCCCGCCGAGCGGGACAAATACCTGAAAAAGGACTACCACGCCAAGGCCCCCGAGGAGTATTTCAAGCCCTACTTCGACCATGTGAAGGACCTGGACGAACCCACCCAGCTGCAGTGGGTGGACATCCACACCTGGATGCTCTACGACATTCTTCTGAAAGCCGACCGCATGAGCATGGCCAACAGCCTGGAACTGCGGGTGCCCTTCCTGGACCGGGAGATGCTGGAACTGGCCCTCTCCATCCCGGCGGAGTACCGCTCTTCCAAGAGCGAGACCAAAATCGCCCTGCGGGCGGCAGCGCTGGAGCAGCTGCCCGAGAGCGTGGCCAAGCGGCGCAAGCTGGGCTTCCCGGTACCGCTGAACGACTGGCTGCGCCAGGACAAATACTACCAGATGGTGCGGGAGAAGTTCGAAGGCCCGGTGGCAGAGAAGTTCTTCAACGTGCCCCAGCTTCTCAAACTGCTGGACGACCAAAAGGCGGGCCAGAACGGCGGCATGACCAAGATCTGGAGTTTTTA
Source organism: Candidatus Allofournierella merdipullorum (assembly GCF_048426865.1). Lineage (NCBI taxonomy): Bacteria > Bacillati > Bacillota > Clostridia > Eubacteriales > Oscillospiraceae > Allofournierella > Candidatus Allofournierella merdipullorum. The sequence continues at coordinate 60,574 of NZ_DBFNWJ010000047.1, read as the reverse complement.
CAGCTTCATTTTGTGGTACGAGCTGTTCTTCGTGCAGCGGTAATAATGAACAAACGGCGGAAGGCCGGGCAAACTGCCTGGCCTTCCGTTTTTTGTTCAGGAAACCGTTATCTTGAGCTGGGTCATCTCGCAGCGCTCAAGGGCGCCGGTGTCCTCGTTGAAGAACCGGTTCATGCCCCAGGCCGCGCCGTCCGGGGAGACATACACGGCCTCCCAGGCACAGTCCGGATAGGTGTCGCCCAGCGCGTCCACCAGAATATAGCGGTTATTTGGGGTGTGCTGGTCCACCTCCACGAAGGCAAAGTTGTCGTCCCACTGGACGAGACCCTCGCCAAACTTCGAACCCTCCGGCGGCTCGACCGTGCGGCCGGAGTAGGTGGTGAGCAGGTTGTCCGTGCCCGACGGGCTTTTGCTGACGGCAAAGGCTCTCAGCCCGGCGCCGGACAGCTGTTCCATCAGCTGGGCCCACCGTTCCTTATTTTTTGCGGCCACAGCGGAATCGTTCGCAACGGCATCGTCGAACCGTTCACTGTCCAGCATCTGTCCCTGCCGGTCGATGGTCACCTGATAGTAGGCACCGTCGTTGCAGGCCGCCTCAAGTTCAGCCGTCTCCCCGTTAAACGGAGCGGCATACAGAATAAACTCTTCCGCGGGCAGCCCCAGGTATTCCGCCACCGCCTGCCGGAGCTGTTCGCCGTCCAGCACCACCTCGCCCCGGGTGTTTGCATAACCCCAGTCGGTGTTGGCAAGGCCGCCGTCAAATACCCCGTTCGGTGCGTAAAGAGGGGCTTCTCCCCCTGTTCCGGCGATCTGCAGCAATTCCCCTGTGGACGCGCTGTAAAACTCTTTGTCCGCGGAAAAAAAGCCTTCACTGTTCACCTGCACCGAACCGCCCTGCCCCTGCCAGAGCAGCGTGCCTTCCCGGTCAAAGACAAAGTTGTCGCCATAGCCGCCGTTCAGCCCCAGCTTCCACAGCCCGTCGCCCATATAACGCAGTTGGGTGCCAAGAAAGCTGTCGTTCCGCTCAACGGTTTCGCGGGAAACGGTAAACACCGTGTTCATCTCGCCGTCCCGCACTTCGATTTTCCCGTCCAGTGTCTCGTACCATTCAAGGCCGCCCTTGATGTCCACAAGGCGCCGGTCCGCGCTGCTCAGCGCGTCAAACGCCTGGGCTGTTATCCCCTTGCCCTCATGAAATTCGGCGGAAGTCCTCATAAAGGAAACGGTCTGACCCGTCTGCCAGGCAAGGCTCAGATCTTCGGGCGGGAAGTTCTCCTCCGATCCGCCGGCTTCCACCGGGCGCTCCTCAAAGGCGATGCGCAGCGTGAGCAGCTCCCCGTCGCTCAGACGCAGATAAGCAAAGCCCTCGTCGGTGAAAAAGGTGCTGCCGTTCATGGAGTATTCGGGGCTCTGGTCCACCGCCGCGCTGTATTGCTTCAGGATGTTTCCCTTGCCGTCGTAGAGGGCAAAACCGTCCTCGCTCTGGACGATGCGCAGGCAGGCGGGCGTTTCTTCCATCAGGTTGCCGTCGTAGTCGTACAGATTCACCTGGTTGGTGTTCTCCCGGGCGTAGAAGCCCTCCGGGGCAAGGCGGCAGATCTCGGAAAAACGGGCTTCACAGCGCGCCTGGCCGTCCGCGCCGCGGATGCCGTACAGCGTGCCGTCGGTGTAGACGGTGCAGCCGTCCTGCACGCCGCCCGCGCGCACCAGATCCTCCGCGGTATACAGCTTCGTTCCCTGCGGGTCGTATACGGTCTTATGGAACAGCGCATAGCCGCCGTTCTCCTCAAACTTGTTGACGAAATACTCCACAGCCACCTCTGTGCCGTCCTGGCGGTAGAGGCCGCCCGTGCCCTTGCCGTAGATGAGGATGTATTCACCGCCCGCCTTGCGCTGGGCAAAGAAGTCGTTTTTCTCCCACTCGGAGTAGCCCGGCCCCTCTTCAAAGGCGAGGAGCTGCGCGCCTGTCTCATCGATGAGCATCCAGCGATAGGCGTCATCGTAGGTGCAGACCAGCGCCTTGCCGCCGATAAAGGGCAGAACGAAATCGTAGGCCGGGGCCAGTTTCACCGCGCCGGTCAGATCGCAGTAGCCCCATTTGTCGTTTTCAAAGTAGGGCACCCAGCCGTTGTCGCCCACCCGAAAGGCTTCGTCCATCATCGCCTGTTCATCCATCCGGGGCGCGCTGTCCACTTGATAGTGATAGCCCGAGGTCATGGACATTCCCTCCGTTGTGCCGAGAATGAACATCTCGCCGCCGGTGCTGTGGGCCCCGTGGCCAAACCGCGTGGCGTCCAGCAGTTCCCATTCGTTCGGCACCTGATACAGCGGCGTGAACTGGCCGTCCAGCGTCAGATAGCCGCATTCCAGCGGGTAATACTCCGGGAAGAAGTATTCCGGGCTGTAAGGAAGGTATTTCGCCGCAAAGGCAACGCCGTCGTGAAAAGAGCCCACCACTTCGAACCCATCAAAAATGTCCGCGTACTGCTCGTCCACCACCGGCACCCGCTCCGTCTCCACCGGCGCGGCGGAGAGCGCCGCCGTGGCCTCACTCGTGCCCGCTCCGCCGGATTGGCTGCCGGGCGCTGCCTGGCCGCAGCCCGCCAGCAGCAGCACTGCCAGCAGCCCGGCGCAAACGCGCGGGAACATTTTCTTTTTCATTCTGTTTCCTCCTTGCAAAACGAGCGTTTTCCCGCTCGCCTGTCGTTCATTTTATCACTATAACATATTTTATCAAAATAAAACAGCCTCTGTTCAAAACAGAGGCTGTTTGTGGTTTATTCTGCGGGTGCGGCGCTTTGGGCCGGTTCGGAAGCAGGTTCAGAAGTCGATGCGGAGGAACTCTGCGCCGGGTCGGAAGCAGGGGCGGAAGACGTCGGCTGCGAGCCGGAGGCGGCGGCGGAAGACGCAGCCGCACCGGAGGAAGAAGCGCTCTCGTCCGGCGGCGGAGCTTCGCTCTCCTCCTGTTCAAAGCTGCCGGGGGCGAAGGTAAAGCGGTGGATGGAGTCGTCCAGCTGGCTGGAGACGTCCAGCGTGCCCCGGTCGGAGGCGTCCAGGTATTCGCCGCTCTCGTTTTTCAGCAGCAGCGTCGCCACGCTCACCTTGTAATCCAGGTTGTTGAAGGTGCCCAGCAGCACCTTGACCCGCCCTTCGTAGACGAAATAGGCGTCGGTGCCCAGGCCCATGTCGATGCGGGTGCAGCTCTCGGCCAGGCCCGCGTTGTACAACTGATGCATCAGGTCGCTGATCTGCTCCGACTGTTCCTTCGTGGTCATGGAGAGATAGCGTCCCGGGGTGGGCGTGTTCACGCCCAGGCCGGTGATGACCGGCAGGTCGGCAGGCTGGTCGGTCTGAACCTTCAGCACCTTCAGTCCGTCGCTGAGGATGACCCAGCCGGCGCTTGTTTTGGCGCACCAGGCCTCGGTGGCCGGCGCCACCTGCACCACCACCGTGTCCGGCAGGCGGCGGCGCACCTTGATGACCTCAAGATAAGGCAGCTGCAGCTCCATCGCCGCCTGCTTCTCCCCCGCCGAAAAGCCGAAGAGATTTTCCTCCATGGGCACGGCCAGAGCGCCGAGGATGGCGTCCTCGGTGTAAATGCCGGTGTTGGCGGGGGTGGTCTTGTCCAGATTTTCCACCACGATGTGCTTGACCTTGAACAGCACCGTCACCGACAGGATGAAGCCCACCGCCATCAGAAACACCACAAAGAAAAAGGCGAGCCAGCGGCGGCGGCGACGACGGCGGCGCATTTCGCCCCGGGTCATCTGCCGGCGGCGGGCCGGCTCGTCCTTATGCTTTTTTGCGCCGCGGCGGGGCCGTTCCCGGCTTTCGGCGGGCGCGTCCAGAGGTTCCATGCCCACCGCCCCCAGCGGCAGCACCATCTGCTGCATCTCGCCGGCCTTGCGCCGGGGCTGCTTGGGGATGGGGGCGGTCTGTTGGTCAAAAAGCGGCGCCTGAGGCTCCGTTCTGCCGCCGGCGGGCGGGCGGCGCACCGCACGTTTCTTCTTTTCTCTCACGGGCTGCGCCGCCTCCTTCCCTGCGGGGCAAAACTCACTGCTCCATCAGTTCGGCCAGCTTCGCCCAGATTTTTTCAAGACTTTCCGGCTCGGCCAGCGCCCGGGCCATCTTGCCCATCACCGCCAGCTTGCCGTTCTCCTGCACCAGCTGCTGCACCGTCTGCACCAGCACGGGGCCGGTGAGGTCTTTCTCCTCAATGACCACCGCCGCACCCGCTTTCTGCAGCTCCAGCGCGTTGTAATACTGGTGGTTCTCCGCCACGTTGGGGCTGGGGATGAGGATGGCCGCGCGGCCCACCGCTTCCAGCTCCGCCAGGGTCAGCGCGCCGGCGCGGCTGATGACCAGGTCCGCCGCCGCCAGCAGCTCGGGCATATTTTCAATGTATTCCTGCACCTGCAGGCGGCTGCCGGGCTGAACGCCCTTTTCCGCCATCAGCTTGCGGAACAGCTCCACGCCCCGGCTGCCGGTGGCATGGATGTGCAGGATGTTCCAGGGGCAGGATTTCTCCCACGCCACCAGTTCCGCCACCACTTCGTTGATGCGCCGCGCCCCCAGGCTGCCGCCGAAGCTGAGAATGACGGTGCGCTGGCCGGCGTCCAGTTTGCTGCGGGCCAGGTCCCGGTTCTGCGTGAAGATCTCCGGCCGCACGGGGTTGCCCACAACGCTGGTCTTTTCCGGCGCGCCCAGCTTCTCCACCGCGGCGGGCACCGCGGCAAAAATGACGTCCACGTCCTTGGCCAGCAGCTTGTTGGTCACGCCGGGGAAGGCGTTCTGCTCGTGGATGGCGGTGCGGATGTCCATTTTCGCGGCACAGCGCACCACCGGCCCGCTGACATAGCCGCCGCAGCCGATGACCAGGTCGGGCTTGAGCTCCCGCAGCATCTTTTTCGCCCGGGGCCCCGCCAGCGCCAGATGATACACCGCCTGCACGTTGCGGGCGATGTTCTTGGGGGTGAGTTTTCGCTGGATGCCGTTGACCTCGATGTGGTGGAAGGGATAGCCCGCCTTGGTGACCAGGCGGTATTCCATGCCTTCCCTGCGGCCGGCAAAGTGGATCTCGGCGTCCGGCCGGTGGGCCTTGATGGCACCCGCGATGGCAAGCGCCGGGTTGATGTGGCCGGCGGTGCCGCCGGCGGCAATGAGCACGCGCATGACTTTCTCTCCTTTGGGGTCAGGTTTTGTCCGCCCGGAACACATGAGCCTCCTGGCGGGCCTTCTCTTCGGCTTCGCGCGCCTTGCGCTCGGCCCTGGCCTGGTTTGCCGCCCGGCTCACACTGAAGACCACGCCCATTTCGCCCAGCAGCAGCAAAAGGCTGGTGCCGCCGGAGGAGAAGAAGGGCAGGCTGATGCCGGTGTTGGGAATGGTGTTGGTGACCACCGCGATGTTGAAGAAGAACTGGAAGCCGATTTGGGCCATGATGCCCACCACCAGCAGGCTGCCCGCCCGGTCGGGAGCGTTCACGGCCACATAGATGCCCTGGGCAACGAGCAGCGCGAAGAGGGCGATGCACAAAAGCGCGCCCACAAAGCCCAGCTCCTCGCCCAGAATGGCGAAGATAAAGTCGTTCTGCGCCTCCGAGAGCCACAGGTGCTTCTGGGTGGAGTTGCCCAGCCCCACGCCGAACCAGCCGCCGGAGCCGATGGTGTAAAGGCCCTGGGCGGTCTGCATGGTGGAATCCAGCACGTCGGAGAAGGGGTCCAGCCAACCGGAGAGGCGCTCCTGCACATAGCCCTTACTGGTGATGAGCAGCAGAGCGATACCGCCCGCCGCCGCGCCGCCGCCGATGGCGAACCACATGAGGTTCGCGCCGCCCACGAACATCAGCGTGGCCGTGATGCAGCACATCAGGATCATGGCGCTGTTGTGAGGCTCCAGGCGCAGAAGCACAAGCATGGGCACCAGCAGCACGCCGGGCAGCAAAATGCCCTGGCGGAAATTGTGCATGCGGCTGCGGTTTTTCTCGAACAGCGTCGCCAGCAGCAGCACGATGGAAAACTTGGCGATCTCGCCCACCTGCACGGTGGGCAGGCCCTTGATGTTGATCCAGCGGTGCACGTTGTTGATGGGAGGCATGAACAACACTGCCACCAGCAGGATGAGCGTTACCCAGTAGAGCGGCCAGGCAAAGCGCAGCAGCAGGCGGTAATCCACCCGGCTGATGACGAGCATCGCCGCAAAGCCCACCAGCGCGTAGAGGGCCTGGCTGCGGATGTAGTGATAGCTGTCGCCGAATTTGTAGTAGGCGATGGCGTAGCTGGCGCTGAACAGCACGATCAGCCCGAAGGCCAGCAGCACCACCAGGTTCGCCAAAAGGCCCATGCTGATGGGGCCCTGGCGCTTGAACAGCGACTGGATCAGCGCTTTGAGCAGCGGTTCCTTTTTGGCCTGGTTCGCTACAGGGCGCATACGGCCGCTGCGCGGCGCAGGCCGAGGCGCGGGCACAGGCTCAGGCCGCACCGGCACGGAACGGGCCGTGCCGGAAACGGGCGGGCGGCGCAGCGGCCGTCCGGACATATCTCTTGTGGACACGGCGGCACCGCCCCCTTTCAAAAGTTATCTCTCACAGGTAATAAACGTAGGCAAACAGAACGCCCAGCGCGGCAACGGAAAAAGCGATGAAGCTGAAGACGCAGTCGATCTTCACTTCGCTCCAGCCGCGCATCTCAAAAGAGTGATGGATGGGAGTCATCTTGAACAGGCGCTTGCCGTGGGTCAGCTTGAAGTAGGTGACCTGAACGACCACCGTGGTGGCCTCCCAGATGTACACCGCGCCGAAGAAGAAAATCAGTTCCGGCCGGCCCATGGCGTAGGCGATGCCCGCCACCGCGCCGCCCAGGAACATGCTGCCGGTGTCGCCCATGAAGGTCTTGGCCGGGTAGAAGTTCCAAAACAGGAAACCGGTGAGCGCGCCCGCCATGGCGGCGGCAAAGATGCTGAGGTTGAACTCGCCCAACAGGCTGGTGAGGGTCAGAAAGCCCAGCATGGCCACAAAGGTGACGCAGCTGCACAGGCCGTCGATGCCGTCGGTGAGGTTCACCGCGTTGACGATGCCGATGATGAGGCCGTAGGACAGCGGGTAGTACAAAAGCCCCAGATCCACATAGCCCACCATGGGCAGCGTGACCCAGGTGGTGAGGGTGCCGTTCATGTGCAGCGCGAAGAGCAGCGCGGTGGTGATGAGCAGCTGCGCCACGATCTTCTGCATGGCGCGCAGGCCCAGATTGCGCTTTTTGACCACCTTGATGAAGTCATCCAGAAAGCCCACCATGCCAAAGGCGAAAGCCGAGAACATGGCAATGTACAGGCTGCGGGCGGTGGGGCCGCCCAGCATGTCCGGCGCGCCGTTCAGCAGGCTCAGCGTGGCCAGAGCCACCGCCACCGTGCCCGCGAAGATGAAGCACAGGCCGCCCATGGTGGGCGTGCCCTGTTTTTTGTTGTGCCAGGTGGGGCCGATCTCCTTGATGGTCTGCCCGAAGTGCAGCTTGTGCAAAAAGGGTACGATCACAAAGCCGGAAACCTCCGACAGGACGAATCCGGCAAAAGCCGCAAGGATCAGCGCATAGCGTGCCATAGTTTGAAAACTCCCTCTCACTCTGGCCGGCTCCCGGCCGGCGTGATGACGCTCCGCAAAGAGCGCCGCAAAAGATCCGCTTTGACGCAGCGCCGCCCGGGCCGTAAACCCAGGCCGCGCGCCGCCGCCCCCTTATTTTATTGCAAAGTTTCCTCGCCGTAAAGAGCTTTCAGGATATTTTCCAGCTTCATGCCCCGGCTGGCCTTGGCCAAAAGCGCGTCTCCGGGCTTCAAGAGGCTTTTCAGAGCCTCCAGCGCGGCGGCGGGGGTGTCGCAGTGCACCGCCGCAAGGCCCGCCTTTTCCGCTTCCTCGGCCATCACTTTGCTCTCGGCACCGAGGGCCACCAGACCCGCAAGGTGCGCTTCGGCGGCCCAGCGGCCCACCTGGCGGTGGGCTTCTTCGGAAATGGCGCCGAGCTCCAGCATATCTCCCAGCAGGGCGTATTTTTTGCCGGAACCTGCGTCGAAGGCGCTGAACATGGACAGGCTGGCCTTCATGCTGTCCGGGCTGGCGTTGTAGCAGTCCTCCACCACGGTGAGGCCCGCTTTCTTCACCACATGCTGGCGCATGCCGGTGGCCTCGTAGTTCGCCAGGGCCGCGGCGCATTTCGCCTTGTCCAGCCCCAGCCGGCTGGCGGCGGCGTAGGCCGCCAGCGCGTTGTAGACATTGTGCCGCCCCATGGCGGGGATGCAGACTTCAAAGCGCTCATCGCCGTCCGCCAGGGTGAACCGCTCGCCCTCGGAGCTGCTCTCGATGGCCTCGGCCCGCACGTCGGCCCAGGGAGCCTCGACGCCGTACCACACCGGGCGCAGGCGGGCGGGGATGAGGCCCTGCTCCTTCGCTTTGCACAGGTACTCGTCGTCGGCGTTCAGCGCCAGCGGCGCGCCGTCCGGCAGGCCGGCGCAAATTTCCAGTTTCGCTTTGAGGATGTTCTCCCGGCTGCCCAGGCTCTCCATGTGGGACACACCGATGCAGGTGATGAGGCCCGCCGACGGCCGTGCAGCCCGGCTGAGCCGCTCGATCTCGCCCAGGGCGCTCATGCCCATCTCCACCACAGCGTACTGGGTGGTGGGCGCAAGGCGGAAGAGGGTGTTGGGCATGCCGATCTCGTTGTTCTGGTTTCCCTCGGTCTTGATTGCCTCGCCAAAGGCGGAAAGGACGGCATAGCAGAACTCCTTGGTGGTGGTCTTGCCCACGCTGCCGGTGACGCCGATCATTTTGGGCGCAAAGAGCATGCGGTAGTTTGCCCCCATGCGCACCATGGCCTTGTGGCTGCTGGGCGTCAGCACCAGTTTTTCCGCCGGAACGCCCTCCACCGGGTGCTCCGCCACCACGCAGAGCGCACCGCCCTCGATGGCGGCGGCAGCGTAGTCATGGCCGTCCACCCGCTGGCCGGGAAAGCAAACGAACACGCAGCCCGGCTGTACCTTGCGGCTGTCGGTGACGACGGCGGTGACCGCTTCGCCGCCCAGACTGCCCGCCTGAGCAAGGCCCGCAAGAAGCTGATTCAGTGGGATGGGATACATGGCAAAAACCTCCCTCACAGGGCGCCGCAGCGCCCTTCTTGTCCTTTTTTACTACTGTATGCGGCCGTCGGCCGGAGAATGTGTACAGGCCTTTACCCTTCCGCGCCGGTGACGGTGAGGGTGATGACCGAGCCCATCTTGACCTCGGTGTTCTCCGCCGCGCTCTGGGCCGTCACGGTGCCCTCCTCTGCCGACAGCGAAGCGTTCAGCCCCGCCGCGGTGAGGATCTGTTTTGCCAGCGCGGCGCTCTTGCCCACCACGTTGGGCACAGGCACGTTGGGAATGTCGGCGCTGTCGGTGAACAGGTAGACGGTGGAGCCGGCCGGCACCTTTTCGCCCGCCGCGGGGCTCTGGGCCAGCACCAGATCACCGGTGCCCACTCTGCGGTGGGCAAAGCCCTTCTTGTTCAGTTCCACCTGGGCCATATCCCACTGCTGGTAGCTGGGGTTCGCCGGGCTGACCAGATTGGGAACGGTCACGTTGCCGGTGGGCAGCAGGGCGGGGTCGGTCTCGATGCCCAGATAGGGGGCCACTTCGCTGATGATGTTGCCCACCAGGGGAGCGCTCAGCATGGAGCCGAACTCCGTCTCGGCGTGAGGCTCGTCCACGAACGCCAGCACCAGGATCTCCGGGTCGTCGATGGGCACCACGCCCACGAAGCTGGAGACCTTCTCGTAGCTGGTGGGGTCGTCGGCCTTGGGGCGGTCCAGCTTTTCACTGGTGCCGGACTTGCCGCCAATGTGATAGCCCGCCACATAGGCGTTGCGGCCGGCTGCGCCGTCGGCGCCGTTGTCCACCACGCCCTCCATCATCACCCGCAGAGCGGCGCTGGTCTCCTCACTGATGACCTGGCGCTTGGCGGAGGGCTCAAATTCCTCCACCACGTTGCCGTCGTTGTCCACGATCTTGCTCACGATGTGGGGCTGCACAAGATAGCCGCCGTTCACCACTGCGCAGACGGCGGTGGCCATCTGGATGGGGGTGACCTTCTGGGCCTGGCCGAAGCTGGTGGAGGCCAGGTCGATGAGCGACATATCCTCCTCGGGATAGTAGGAAATGCCCTCATAGGGATACTGCTCCGCCGGCAGGTCGATGCCCGTGGTCTCGGTGAAGCCGAAGGCGGTGTAGTAGTCGGAAAAGACCTCCTTGCCCATGAGCAGGGCTTCCTGGATGGTAGCCTGGTTGCAGCTGTTGGCCAGAACGTCGGCGGGGGTCTGCCAGCCATGGACGCCGAGGACGCCGTAGCCGTTGTCAGCACACTGATAAGGCTTTGTGCCGGGCAGCACGGTGTAGCCGCCGGCGACGCAGTTGAAGCTGGAATTCACGGTGCCCGCGCCGGAGTCCAGCAGAGCGCTGGTGGTGACGAGTTTGAACACCGAGCCGGGGGTGTACAGGTCGGTGATGGTCTTATTCTTCCACTGGCGCTGGCGTTCCTCGCCCTGCACCCGGGTGTATTCCTCCCCTTCCAGGCCTTCCAGCAACGCGGCCCGTTCGGGGTCGTAGATGGTCATGGGGTCGTTGGGGTCGAAGTCCGGCTTGGTGGCCATGGCCAGAATGGCGCCGGTGTTCACGTCCATCACGATCACCACGCCGCGCTCGGTCACGTTGTTCACCTTGACCGAGTTCTCCAGGTATTTTTCCGCGATGGCCTGGATCTCCGCGTCCAGCGTGAGGACGAGGTTGTCGCCGTCCTTGGCCTCATAGAGCACGCGGTCGTCGTTGGCCACCTCGCCGCCGTTGGGGGTGCGCTGGCTCACCAGACGGCCCGGCGTGCCGGCCAGCACATCCTCATAGTATTGTTCCAGGCCGTAGAAGCCGTATCCATCGGCGTGCATGAAGCCCAGCACGCTGGCCGCAAAGGCGCCAAAGGGGTATTCCCGCTTGGTGTCCTGGGAAACGATGATGGTGAGTTTGTTCTCCGAGGCGTACTGGGAGATCTGGTCCGCCACAGGCTTGTCTACCTGTTTTGCCAGCAGAACGTACTGCTTGGAGTCGTCAATGAGCTTGTCGTAGATCTCCTGGGCGTCCATGCTCAGAATCGACGCCAGGTCCTGGCTGATGGTCTGCACCCGGGCAGCCCGGCGCTGGGCCTTGGATTCATCGCTCTCCGTGCCGCCCATGGCTTCCAGCTCCGCCTTGGTGAGGCTGGGCGCCTTGATCTGGCTGGGGTCGGCGGTGATGGTCCACACGATGCTGCTCTTTGCCAGCACCTTGCCGGTGGCGTCGTAGATCTGGCCCCGCTGGGGGGTGATGGTCATGTCCTTCATCTGCTGGCTGGCAGCGGCGTTCAGCATCTCGTCGTGGCGGACGATCTGCCAGGTGTACAGCCGCCAGACGAGCAGCCCGCACCCCAGGACCAGGAACAGCCCCAGCAGCACGAAGCTGCGGATCTTCAGCGAGCGGCTGGGCCCGCCCTGCGGCTCGTTTGTCTGTTTGTTCATGCTTTATGTTCCCTCTTGCGGAGCCCGCGGCCCCGGGTAAAATGCAAACTCGTGAGCCCTCCCCCGCCGCCCGCTGGGGGCGACGCGCAGGGGCTGGCTCACGGGTTCAGATACTCCATCAGGCTGAGCAGGCTGGTGCTCAGAAATTCGGTCAATTTTTGGGCGGTGGTCTCGGGCCGGTTGATGACGCTCTCGCTTTCCAGCGAGAAGTAGGTCACCTGGCTGCGGTCCACCTTGACCAGGCCCAGCTCTCCGGCGGCGACCTGTTCCACATTCCGCAGGCTGGTCTTGGAGTCCAGCACGCCGGACAGGTAGTTGTAGGTGCTCTGTTCGCTCACCAGATTGCTCTGGACGCTCTGAATGTCCACCGTGAGCTCAGTGATGGTGGCCTGGCTGTAGAGGAAGCCCACCACGAGGGCAGCCATCACCACCGTGAGCGCCACCGTTTTCACGGTTTGCAGGTTCAGGCGGGAGGCCTTCTTTTTGCCCTTGACGGCCCGGACTTTCGGGCGGGGCCGCTGGGCGCGGTTTTCAAACAGTTCAAGATCGTATGCGGGCTGGGCCACGGCAGCCACCTCCTTTCCGGGCAGGAAGGGCGGCGGCCCTGCCTGCGTTGTTTACAGTTTTTCGATGACCCGCAGCTTTGCGGAGCGGCTGCGGCGGTTATTCTCCAATTCATCGGGCGCGGCCTCGATGGGCTTGCGGGTGATGAGCTTGGCTTTTGCTTTGCCGCCGCACACGCACACCGGATATTCCGGGGGGCAGGTGCAGGCGGTGGCCCACTGGCGGAAACGGTTCTTCACCAGCCGGTCTTCCAGGGAGTGGAAGGTGATGATGGCGAAGCGTCCGCCGGGGGCCAGCAGATCGAAAATCTCGTCCAGGCCTTCGCTCAAAGCGTCCATCTCGCCGTTCACCGCGATGCGGATGGCCTGGAAGCTTCGGCGGGAGGGGTTTTTGTCCTTGCGGCGCACCGCCGGGGGCAGCGCCGAGGCGATGGCGTCGGCCAGTTCCAGGGTGGTGGCGAAGGGTTTCTGTTCCCGCTGGCGGACGATGCGGCCGGCGATGGCCCAGGCGTAAGGTTCCTCGCCATACTCCCGCAGGATGCGGGCCAGTTCCTCCCGGTTTTCGCTGTTCACCAGGTCCGCGGCGGTGGGACCCGACTGGCTCATGCGCATGTCCAGCGGCGCGTCCTGCCGGTAGGAGAAGCCCCGCTCGCCGTCGTCCAGCTGGTGGGAAGAGACCCCCAGGTCCAGCAGCGCGCCGTTGATGGCGGTCACACCCAGGTCGGCCAGCGCGCGGCGGGCGAAACGGAAGTTCGTCCTCACCACCGTGGCGGGCAGGCCCTTAAGTCTCTCGGTGGCGGCTGCCACCGCATCCGGGTCCTGGTCCAGGCTGATGAGGCGCCCGGTGGTCAGGCGCCGGGCGATCTCGCTGGAGTGCCCGCCGCCGCCGGCCGTGCCGTCAAGATAAGTTCCCGCGGGGTCGATGGCAAGGCCCTCCAGGCACTCGTTCAAAAGCACCGGCACATGACTGAATTCCATGCCTGCCATCCCCCTTTCGGTCGTGTTTCAAAGAATCAGAAGTCCAGTTCCTCCATGGCTGCCTCGATGTCGGCGCCGGAGAGGCTCTGCTGTTTGCGCTGCCAGGCGGCGGTGTCCCAGATCTCGGCGTAATTGCCCACGCCGATGACCGTGACCTCCTTCTGCAGCCCCGCGTGGGTGCGCAGCGCGGATTCCAAGAGGATGCGGCCCTGCTTGTCCGGCGTGACTTCCTGGGCCGCGGCGAAGAGGAAGCGCTGGATGTCCCGCGTTTTGACCATGCTCTTGGAGCGCAGGATGTCGGTGATGCGCTGCCATTCCGCCTCGGGGAAGGCCACCAGGCAGTCGTCCAGCCAGCGGGTGACCACGAACTGCCCGCCCATCTTCTCGCGGAACTTTGCGGGGAAGTTCAGACGGCCCTTTTCGTCGATGGTGTAGTTGTATTCGCCCATCAGCATTTTGGCCGCCCCCTTCCGGGAAGAACAGGCGGCGGAGAGCCGTTCCCCACTTTGACCCACTCTTACCCACTTTTGATTACAATTATACGGGATAAGGCCCCAAAATGCAAGATGCGGGACGTATAAATACAGGGCGTTTGCGCCGGATTTTTTGGCGTTGTTTTGGCGAAAGGTACAAAAAAACGGGCCGTGAACAAAGGTTCACGGCCCGTTGGACGATATGGGAGAAAAACGGCGGAAAATCAGCCGTTTTTGGCGCTCTGGCGCAGGTTGGCGCGCACGGTCTTGACCTCGGCGGCGCTGCGGGCCAGCTGCTCCTCGGTGGTGCGCAGCATGTTCTCGCAGTAGTCAGTGACGGTGGTGCGCATGGTGCGCGCCTGGGTCTGGGCGGAGGAGACGATCTCGGCGGCGCGCTGCTGGGCGGCCTTGACCACTTCCTGCTCGCTCACCAGCACCCGGGCGCGGTCCTCGGCCTTCTTCACGATGGCCTCGGCCTCGCGCTTTGCGTCGGCCACGATCTCGGCCCGGTCGTTCACGATGGCCTTGGCCTGGCGGATCTCGGTGGGCAGATTGAGGCGCACCTCGTCGATGATGTCCTGCATGCGGTCGGCGTCCACCACCCGCTTGCCGCCCGCGAAGGGCAGGCCGGTGGCTTCCTCCAGCATCTCTTCCATCATATTCAGCAATTCATCGATGTTCATTCCGCTCGCTCCTTTTCATAACGGGTCACCAGCACCTTGCCGTACCGGTATTGTTTTTTCTTGTGCAGACCGCCGCACTCGTCCGGCAGGTCGGCAGCCAGCTCGCTCTCGCAGAGCACGGTGCCGCCGGGGGCGACCACCTTCGCCACCGCCGGCAGGATGGCCGCCAGCGTGCCTTGGTGATAAGGCGGGTCCAGCAGCACGATGTGGAAGGTGTCCTTGGTGGCAGAAAGGAAGCTCTCCGCCTCGCCCTGGGCCACACGGCACCGGTCAAACACGCCCGCCGCCTTGCAGTTGTGGGTGATGATCTCCACCGCGCGGCGGTTACGGTCCAGAAAGACGCAGCCGGCGGCGCCGCGGCTGATGGCCTCGATGCCCAGCTGGCCGCTGCCGGCGAACAGGTCCAGCACCCGCGCGCCGGGCAGGCTGAACTGCAATGCGCTGAACATGGCCTCCTTCACCCGGTCAATGGTGGGCCGGGTGACTTCCTCCCCGGGCAGCGTTTCCAATTTTGTGCCCCGGGCATCTCCGGCGATCACGCGCATATCCTTCCCTGCCTTTCACGGTGCGGCCGCTGGGCCGCGCTTGAGTTTATGGTTCATTATCCCCTGTTCCGTGGGCTTTGTCAAGGGCCGCGCCGCCGTGGAACCAGTCGAAGATACGCCGGGCGGCGGCCGCGCCCACGCCCTTTGCCTGCTCCAGTTCCTCGGCGGAAGCTTCCCGCACCGCCGTCACCGTTTTGAAGTGGGCCAGCAGCGCCTTTGCGGTGGCCGGGCCCACGCCGGGAATGGCGGTGAGGCTGGAAGCGTAGGACTTTTTCTTCTGGCTGGCCCGCTGGTACTCAATGGAGAAACGGTGCACTTCCTCCTGGATGTTGGACAGGAAGGTGAACACGCCCCGGTGCATGCTGACGGCGATCTCGCCGCCGTCGGCGGTGACGATGGCCCGGGTGCGGTGGTGGTCGTCCTTGACCATGCCGAAGAGGGGCACCGCCGCCAAAGCCGTGCCCGCCAGGGCGGCTTTCACCGCGCTCACCTGGCCCTTGCCGCCGTCCAGCAGGATGAGGTCCGGCAGCACGCCGAACTGGCCCGCCGCCCCCTTCTCATACTCGCCCGCCCGCCGGGAGAGGGCCTCGGCCATGCTGGCGAAGTCGTCGGTGCCAAAGACCGTGCGCATCTTGAAGCGCCGGTAGCCGCTTTTCAGGGGCCGGCCGTCCTGGAACACCACCATGCCGCAGACGCTGGTGCCCTCGCCCCAGTTGGAGATATCGTAGCTTTCGATGACGTGGGGCGGTTTTTCCAGGCCCAGCAGGGCGGCGGTCTCGTCCAGCAGGCGCTGGCCCCGGTCGGTGCGGCCGCTCTCCCGGGCAAGACGCTCCACGGCGTTGGTGTAGGCCATGGTCACCAGCTGGGCCACGTCCCCCCGCTGGGGCACATAGAGCTGCGCCTTGGCCCCCCTCGTCTCGCCCAGCAGCTGTTCCAGGGCCTCGGCGGCCTCGGGCAGCGCGTCCACCGCGATGCGGCGGGGAATCTCGCCGCCGTAGAGATAGTAGCGGGGCAAGAATTCCTCCCGCAGGGCGTCCAGGTCGGTGCTGCCCTTGAACACGAACTCCCGTTTGTCCGCAAGGCGGCCTTTGCGGTAACGCAGGATGGCGGCGCAGCTGGAGGAGCCGGAGGCGGCGAAGGCCATCACGTCCATCTCCACCGTCTCGTCCACCACCACTTTCTGGCCGGCGGAGACCTTTTCCACCGCGGCGATCTGGTCCCGCAGGAGGGCGGCCTGTTCGAAGTCCAGCCGTTCGGCGGCTTCCTCCATCCGGCGGCGCAGGACGGTCAGAATGTCCTTTTTGCCATGGCGGATGAGCTGGATGGCCCCTTTCACCGCCTCGTTATAGACCTCTTTGCTGATTTTGCCGCTGCAAAGCGCCATACACTTGCCGATGTGGGCGTTGAGGCAGGGGCGGCCCTTGCCGATGTCCTCGGGGAAGCGACGGTTGCACCGGGGCAGCAGGAAGGAGTCCTGGGCGGTCTCCACCATCTGCCGCACCGCGAAGCTGCTGGTGAAGGGGCCGATGTAGTCGGCCCCGTCGTCGTCCTTTTGCAGCGCCGCCGAGATGCGGGGGTACTCCCCTTTCGTTATCTTGACATAGCTGTAACCCTTGTCGTCCTTGAGCAGAATGTTATATTTGGGGGTGTGAGCCTTGATCTGGCTGGCCTCCAGCACCAGGGCCTCAAACTCGCTCTGGCAGACGATGACGTCAAAGGTGAAGGCGTGCTCGATCATCTGGGTGACCTTGGCGTCGTGGGGCACGCCCTCCCGGAAATACTGGCTGACACGGGTGCGCAGCCGCTTGGCCTTGCCGATATAAATGATTTCGTCCCGCTTGTCCCGGATGATGTAAACTCCCGGCAGCAGCGGCAGCATTTTTGCCTTTTCGTACAGTTCGGCCTTGGTCACGGCGTTGCGCCCCCTTTCGTCCGGCCTTATTATATCCCGCCTTTGCGCCCTTTACAAGGTGCGCAGGGAAAGGAAAAAGGGCGGAACGCTCCGCCCTTTTTTTGTTTATGAATGAAAAAAGAAATTACTCGGCAAAACCGGAGTTCACCAGAGCGATCAGGCCTTCCACAGCGTCCTGCTCGTCGGCGCCGTCGGCGATGATGCGGATGGTGGTGCCGCCCACGATGCCCAGGCTCAGAACGCCCAGCAGGCTCTTCGCATTGACGCGGCGCTCCTCCTTCTCGACCCAGATGGAGGACTTGTACTCGTTGGCCTTTTGAATGAAGAAAGTAGCCGGACGGGCATGCAGGCCAACCTGATTCTCAACGGTAACTTCTTTCACAAACATGGTTCATACACTCCTACTCAAAAAAGTTTGAACGGGTTTGATACTATAATATCCCATTCATTGGCGCTTGTCGATAGCGTTCGGGAATTTTTGTCAGTTTGGCAAAAGGCGAAAATACCGGAAACGTTTCTTTGTGCATTTCATCCATTTAGTTTCCAACAATATGATGGGTTTGTTCCAAAAGTTTTAAACATAAATGGCAACGATTCCCAAATCAACCTTTTTTGAACTCCTCGGGCAGCTTTTCGTACAAATCCGGGCGGCGCTGTTTTGTGCGCTCCAGACTCATCTTTGCCCGCCACGCGTCGATGTTGCCGTGGTGGCCGCTGAGCAGCACCTCGGGCACCTTGCGCCCCCGCCATTCCTCCGGGCGGGTGTACTGGGGATATTCCAGCAGGCCGTTCCAGTGGCTCTCTTCCTGATAGCCCTGGGGCTCGGCCAGAACGCCGGGCTGCAGGCGCAGCACGCTGTCCGCCACCACAAGGGCCGCCAGCTCGCCGCCGGTGAGCACATAGTCGCCGATGGAGATTTCCCGGTCGGCCAGTTCCTCGATGACCCGCTCGTCCATGCCCTCGTAGTGGCCGCAGACCAGCACAAGGCCGTCCTGCTGCGCCAGCTCCTTGGCCACCTGCTCGGTGTAGGGCTGGCCGGCGGCGGTCATGAACACGATATGCGGCCGGGGGCGGCCCTGCTCCTCGAACTGAGCCAGAATGGCCTGGCAGCAGTCGTAGATGGGCTGGGCGTTCATCACCATGCCGCAGCCGCCGCCGTAGGGGTAGTCGTCCACCTGTTTCTGGCGGTTGAGGGTGTAGTCCCGGATCTGGTGGCAGTGGGTCTCAATGAGGCCCTTGCGGGCCGCCCGGCCCAGGATGCTCTCGTCCAGCACCTGCTGGCACATATCCGGGAAGAGGGTGGCAATGTCGATGCGCATGCTCATGGGCGGTCTCCGTTCTCGGCCTCGGTGAACATGCCGGGGATGGGCTCCACCAGCACACGGCCGTTTTCCAAATCCACCTGCTTCAAAAAGGGCTTCACCGCCGGGAACAGGGTCTCGGCGCCGTTTTCGTCCCGCACGGTGTAGATGTCCTGGGCGGCGGGATGGGTGACGGAAGTGATGGTGCCGTAGACCCGGCCGCTGGCGGCGTCCACCACCGGCAGGCCCAGCAGGTCGGCTTTGAAGTAATGCCCCTTGGGCAGTTTTGCCTCGGCGCGGGCGATGTAGAACACAGTGCCCACCAGCTCACGGGCGGTCTCGGGGCCATGGACGCCTTCCAGCGTGAGCAGGGCCATGTTCTTGTGGGGACGCACTTTCACAAGGCCGATGGGGTTTTGCCCCTGCGGCCCGCGGTACAGGCGGGAAAAACCCGCCAGAAAGGCGGCGCTGTCGCACCAGAGCTCCACCTTCACCTCGCCGGCGATGCCGTGGGTGGTGACCGCCTTGCAGGCTTCGAGATATTCTTGCATGAGGATACCCCCTTAAAACTGAAAAACAGGGCCCTTCGAGACAAAGGGCCCTGTCGGTTTTGTGCCTGGGTGCAGCCGGTCAGTCGATCTCGACCAGGACCTTCTGCCCCTTGCGGACAGCGGCGGCGCGCATCACAACGCGGATCGCCTTTGCAATACGCCCCTGTTTGCCGATCACACGGCCCATGTCGCCTTCCGCCACGCTCAGGTGGTAGACGACGGTGCCGTCCTCACGGGGATCGTCCACGGTGACGGTCACCGCGTCGGGCTCATCCACCAGTCCCCGGGCCACAGCAAGCAGCAACTCCTGCATTTTGACGTCCTCCATTGCCTGTTACAGAATCTCGGACTTCTTCAGCAGAACGCGCACCGTGTCGGTGGGCTGAGCGCCGTTGGCGATCCACTTCTTGGCCTTCTCAGCGTCGATGTTGATCACAGAGGGCTCTTTGGTGGGATCGTAGTAGCCGATCTCCTCGATAAAGCGGCCATCGCGGGGGAAGCGGCTATCCGCCACCACAACACGATAGAACGGAGCCTTCTTGGCGCCCATGCGGCGCAGTCTGATTTTGACAGCCATTCCTGTCACCTCCTGTTAAAATTGGGGCCCATTGGCTGGGCGTTTATTCTATAAAACCCCGGCCCCGGGCAAACGCCCGACGAGCCCCAGAGGTTTTATCAAGTTGGGAAGGGCCTTTTAAAAGCCCAGATTCATGCGCCGGCCAAAGGCGCGGGGGTTCTTCTTGACCTGCTTCATCAGCTTCTGCATGGCCTCGAACTGGCGCAGCAGCCGGTTGACCTCCTCCACGGAAGTGCCGCTGCCGGCGGCGATGCGCCGCTTGCGCTTGGGGTTGATGATGGAGGGCTTTGCCCGTTCGGCGGGGGTCATGCTGAGGATGATGGCCTCCACCCGGACGAAGGCTTTTTCGTCCACGTCGTCGGGGTTGACCTTTGCGCCGCCCGGCAGCATGGAGAGCATGGCGGAAACGCCGCCCATCTTTTTCATCTGGGCAAGCTGGTCCAGCATGTCGTTCATGTCGAACTTGCTGTCCATCATGCGCTTGGCGGTCTCAGCGGCCTTTTTCTGATCCTGGGTCTCCTGCGCCTTCTCGATGAGGGTGAGCACGTCGCCCATGCCCAGGATGCGGCTGGCCATGCGGCCGGGATGGAAGACCTCAAGGTCGTCCAGCTTTTCGCCGGTGCCCTGGAACTTGATGGGCTTGCCAGTGACCGCCTTCACGCTGAGGGCCGCGCCGCCGCGGGTGTCGCCGTCGGTCTTGGTGAGGATGATGCCGTCCACGGCCACCGCCTCGTTGAAGGCCTTGGCCACGTTCACCGCGTCCTGACCGGCCATGGCGTCCACCACCAGCAGAACTTCATCCACCGTCACCGCCTCGCGGATGCGGCCAAGTTCCGCCATCAGGGCTTTGTCCACATGCAGACGGCCGGCGGTATCCAGAATGACGATGTCGTTGCCGTGGTCCTTGGCGTGGGCCACCGCCGCTTTGGCGATGACTTCGGGCTTTTCGGTGCCCATGGTGAACACCGGCACGCCCGCCTGCTTGCCCACCACCTGCAGCTGTTCAATGGCCGCGGGGCGGTAAACGTCGCAGGCCACCAGCAGAGGCCGGTGCCCGGCCTTCAAAAACCACTTGCCCAGCTTTGCGGCGTGGGTGGTTTTGCCGTTGCCCTGCAGGCCGCAGAGCATGAGCACCGTGGGGGGCTTGGACTTGATGTGGATGCGGGCCGCCTCGTCGCCGCCCATGAGAGCGGTGAGCTCCTCGTTGACGATCTTGATGACCTGCTGGGCGGGGGTGAGGCTTTCCATCACCTCGTGGCCCATGGCGCGCTCGGTGACCTGAGCGATGAAGCTCTTGGCCACCGTGTAGTTGACGTCGGCTTCCAGAAGGGCCATGCGCACTTCCCGCATGGCGGCTTTGATGTCCGCCTCCGAGAGCTTGCCTTTGCCCCGCAGCCGCTTGAACACGCCGCCCAGTCGCTGGGAAAGGGATTCAAATGCCATTGTGTTTCAAGACCCCCTTCTCAGTCGGTGATGCGCCGGATCTCCTCCAGCATCTGGTCCACGTCCCGCTCGATCTCCGCGCTGGGCGAGTAGGAGTTGGAGTTGGCAAAGCGGATGGAGCGGGCCAGGCTTTCCAGCTGAGCCACGCCCTGCTGCACCGCCCGGTAGCGGGCCGCGAAGCCCACCTTCTGCTCCAGGTCAAGGATGATGCCCTCGCCGCGCTTGATGGAGTCCCGCACGCCCTGACGGGTGATGCCGAAGTTGTCGGCAATTTCCGCCAGCGACAGATCGTCGTTGTAGTACTGCTCCATCACCTCGCGCTGGCGCTCGGTGAGCACGTCGCCGTAAAAATCCAGCAGAAACGAGATCTCAAGATTTTTTGCCACGGTGCAGCCCATCCTTTCGCGAGGTTTGTAAAGGCATTTGCTTTACAGTGCACATTATAACAAAAGAACCGCCTTCTGTCAAGAGGCATTGCCCAAAAAACAGGCCCGGATTTTGTGAAAAAGTGCAGAAAGCGCAGGTGCGAAGCCGGTCGGCGGATTGACGGCCCGGTCGCATTTGGTATAATTGAAGTAATTTATGGAAAAAGGGGGGGCGGCGGGCCGTGGCAGTGTTCAAAAACTACTACCAGTACCTCTACGCCTGCCCGGTGGTGGAACTCACCGGCTATGCCGCCCGCTTCGAAGTGCCGGGGCGCATCTTCGCCTATCTGGACTTCGCCGGTCCCACCGGCAGCGCCAAGGACGGCCTGGCGGAAGGGATGCTGGCGCTGGCGGCCCAGCGAGGCGATTTGAAAAAGGGCCAGCCGGTGGTGGAGGCCAGCGGCGGCACCTTTGCGGCGGCGCTGTGCATCGCGGCGCGGCGCAGCGGCCACCCGGTGTATCTGGTGGTGTCCCCCACTTTGCCGGGCGAGCGGCAGAAGCTGCTGCAGCGGCTGGGGGCCCAGCTGGTGTTCTGTGCGGAGGGCATGTCCCGACGCAAGGCCGCCCGAGAAATGGCCCTGCGCACCGCCGAGGAGAAGGGCGGCTATTATCTGGACTACTTCAACAACGACGACAACCCGGAATACCACCGGCGCATCACCGGCCCGGCCATTCTGAAGGCCACCCACGGCGGCGAGGACATCGACACCATCGTAGCGGGGGTGGGCAGCGGCGGCACGGTGACCGGCGTGGGCGAGCACGTGAAGGCCTGGACCAACCACATCCGCATGGTGGCGGTGGAGCCCTACGAAAGCCAGGCCATCGGCGGCGGCTTCATCGGCCGCCACGGCATTCCGGGCCTCGGGGTGGGGTTTGTGCCCCAGAACTACAACCCTTACATCGTGGACCGGGTGGTGGCGGTGGCCAGCGGCGAAGCGCTGCGGGCCGCACGGGACGTGCTGCGCACCGACGCCATCCCCGCCGCGCCCAGCGCGGGGGCTGCGCTCTATGCCGCCCGGACGCTGCTGGAGCAGGGCAAGGCCAAAAGCGCCCTGTGCGTATTCAGCGGCAGGCAGATCTACGAATGACAAAAGGCCGTCCCCTCTGGGACGGCCTTTTTGCGTTTAGTAGTACATATACACCTGGCAGGGAATCATGCCGTTGTAGAGCTTGCGGCGGCGGGCGGCCTTTTTGCCGAAGTGCTTTTCAAAGTCGGCGTCGGCGGTGATGACGTAGGCGCCCTTCACCGGGTTCGCGGCAAGGCGCGCGCCCAGCGTACCCGCCAGACGGGCGGCCTCGGCCAGATCGCCCAACCGCTCGCCGTAAGGAGGGTTGGTAAGCACCGTCTGCTCGGGGGCGGGGGCAAAGTCCGCCACATCGGCCACGGCGAAGCGGCAGCGCTCGCCCACGCCGGCCAGCTTTGCGTTGTGGGCCGCCAGCTCCACGGCGGCGGGGTCGATGTCAAAGCCGCAGCCCTCGAAGGCAGCGTCCTTGCGAATTTCCGAAAGGGCTTTCTCCCGCTGGGCGGCCCAGACCGCCGGCGGGCAGAAGCTGTACTGCTCGGCGGCAAAGCGGCGGCGCAGGCCCGGGGCGATGTTCATCGCCTTCTGGGCAGCCTCAATGACCAGGGTGCCGCTGCCGCAGAAGGGGTCGGCCACCAGGGTGTCACGCCGCACGCGGCCCAGGTCCGCGATGGCGGCGGCCAGCGTCTCCTTGATGGGCGCTCCGGTGGCGTTGCGCCGGTAGCCCCGCTTGTGCAGGCCGTCGCCGCTGGTGTCCAGCATCAGCTCCGCCTGGTCCTTGCGGATGGAAAATCGAATTTTATACTGCACGCCGGTCTCGGGCAGGAACAGGGTCTTGTGGCCCTTTTTCAGCCGCTCCACCACCGCCTTTTTCACGATGCTCTGGCAGGCGGGCACACTGGACAGGGTGCTGGACAGGCTGGACCCCTTCACCGGGAAGGCAGCGTCGGCGGGCAGCAGCTCCTCCCAGGGCACGGAGAACACCCCGTCGAACAGCTCGTCGAAGGTGCGGGCGGGAAAGCGTTTGAGCAAAATCAGCACCCGCTCGGCGCAGCGCAGGTTGAGGTTTGCGGCGGCGATCATGCTCTCGTCGCCCGAAAAGGCGATGCGCCCGTCGGTGACCTGCACGTTCTCCGCCCCCAGGCGGCGCAACTCAAAGGCGGCGGTGCTCTCGGTGCCGAAGTAGCAGGGCGCGATCAATTCAAATTCCATAAAGGCAGCTCCTTTTTCTGCGGCCCGCCCCAGAACGGCGGGTCGGTGTTTGGCGGTTTTCGCCGGGATATTATCATAGCATCCCCCGCCCCGGCGCGCAAGGGAATTTTTCGCCCGACCAGCAAAAAGCCGCCCCGGGGCGAGCCCGGAGCGACGTTTGTGGGTCAATTCAGCGGGATCAGCACGCCGTAGCCGCCATCGGCGCGGCGGTAGACCACCTGGATCTGGTCGTTCTCCATGCTGCGATACATGAAGAAGCTGTGGCCCAGCAGATTCATCTGCAGGATGGCCTCGTCGGTGGAGCAGGGCTTGACCGCGAAGCGTTTTTCACGGATGACCTCAAAGGTCTCTTCCGGTTCGGGGTCAACGGGCCATTCCTCGGCGCGGGTCATCTTGGTGCTCAGGCGCTTGCGGTTCTTCACCAGGCGGCGGGTCAGCAGGTCCGCCGCATCCTCCAGCGCGGCTTCCATCTGGTCGGCGGTCTTTTCGGCCCGCACGGTGATGCCGTTGTCATAGACGGTGATCTCCACCGTCTGGCGGCTCTTTTCCACCGTGACCGTGACCTGCGCCTGGGTCTCCTCGGGGAAGAACTTATCCAGCTTTGCCAGGCGCTTCTCCGCTTTCTCGATGAACGAGGGTTTCAGGGAAACTCTGCGACCGGTGCATGTGACCTTCATAAACCTATGCCTCCTTTTGGCGGTCAGCCGCCGCAGGGCCTTTGCCCTTTGCACAGCCTCCGCCGCTTTGATATTATTATTATAGCAATTTTGCACAAAAAACGCCAGAGAAAAGGCGTGTACAGTCTGTAAAGTTTTTGTGGCAAAGGTGTGTGAAAATGCACAAAACCCGCCGCCCCGAAAAGGGCGGCGGGCAGGAAGATTCACTCCGGGTCGCGCACGTTGATGATGAGCGCCAGAAAGCGCAGAGGCTTGTCGGTGCGGTTCTCAATGGAATGAGAAGAACCGTCCCGGCACTGCATCATGTCGCCGGCGGCCAGGTCGTACTCCACGCCGTCCTCCGTCACATGGCCCACGCCCTCCAGGATGTAGTAGACCTCATACTCGCCCTGGTGCTTGTGATAGCCCACGGAACAGCCGGGCTGAAGGGTGTTCACGGCGAACAGCCGCCCGGAGCCGTAGGCACAGTCAGCGGGCAGGATGTGGTGCACGGTGCATTCCCCTTCGCCCCCCGCCATCTTGGGACGAATTTCTTCCAGCTGGTCTTTGCAGAGAATTTTCATGGTTTTCCCCTCGTTTCAGTTGAAGTTATAGGCCGTGACGATGGGCTCCCGGCCCAGGGTGCGGTCGTTGAAATACTCATACAGGCAGATGCCCAGGAAAGAGCCGCTGATGTTATAGGCATTGGTGTAGCCGTTGCCCAGCAGCTCGCACAGAGCGTAGTAGCTGCGCTGGCTGGAGCGGCAGTGGAGGTAGACCGGCACATCTTTGGGCACCTCGTTCATCCGCTCCCGGAACCGGGACAGGGGGATGTTCACCGCGCCCTTGAGGTGGCCGGCGGCGTACTCCCGCTCCTCCCGCACGTCGATGATGTACGCGCCCTGCTCCACAAGGCCGCGCACGGCGCTCACCGGCACCTGCTTTACCCGGCCTTCCAGCACGTTCAGCGCCACCAGCGCCGCTTGATTCACCACGTCCTTGGCGGTGCCGTAGACCGGCGAATAGCACAGTTCCAGTTCCTTGAGGTCCGCCAGGGTGCCGTTCATGGAGATGAGGGTGGCGATGACGTCCACACGGCGCACCGTGTCGCCTCGGCCGATGGCCTGGGCGCCCAGCACGCGGCCGGTGGGCGTTTCGAACACCAGTTTAAAGGCCATCCAGGCCGCGTCGGGCATGAGGCCCACCTTGTCAGAGGAATAAAGGAGCACTGAGTCGCAGGGGATGCCCGCCTTGCGGGCGGCCTTTTCGGAAAGGCCGGTGGCAGCGGCGTTCAAATCGAACACCCGCACGCAGGCGGAACCGATAAAGCCCCGGGTGTCCGCCGGGCGGCCGCAGATGTGGTCCGCCGCCGCGCGGGCCTGCCGCTGGGCCGGGCCCGCCAGCGCCAGACGGCCGGGCCGTCGGGCAAGCCGGTCAAAGCTCTCCACTGCGTCGCCCACGGCATAGACGTCCTCGTCCTCGGTGCGCCAGTTGGTGTCCACCTTGATGCCCCGGGTCTCGCCAATGGCAAGGCCGGCGTCCTTTGCAAGGGCTGTTTCGGGCGAAACGCCGATGGCCAGCACCACCATCTGGGCGGGCAGGTCAAAGGCCTCGCCGTCCCGGGTGACGGTGATGCCATCCGGGTGCACAGCGGTGAGCAGGCTGTTCAGTTCCACCTGCACACCGTTGTCCATCAGCTCCTTGTGCAGCAGCTGGGCCATGTCGTAGTCAAAGGGGGCCAGCACCTGGTCCGCCCCTTCCACCAGCGTCACCAGCAGGCCGGCGGCGGCCAGGTTCTCCGCCACCTCCACGCCAATGAAGCCGCCGCCCACCACTGCCGCGCGGGTCACGCCCTGCTCGTCGATGTAGGACTTGATGGCTTTCACGTCGGTGACGTTGCGCAGGGTGAACACATGGGGGCTGCGCACGCCGGGGATGGAGCCGGGCACGATGGGCGCGGCGCCGGGGGCAAGGATGAGCTTGTCATAGCTCTCGGTGTATTCCGGGCCTTCTTTGGGCTGCACCGTCACGGTCTTGGCTGCCCGGTCGATGGACACCACCCGGCTGTTCACCCGCACCTCGATGTTGTGGCGCATTTTAAAGGCGCGGGGCGTCATCAGCACCAGGTCGTCGGCGTTGGGGATGGTGCCGCCCAGATGATAGGGCAGGCCGCAGTTGGAGAAGGAGACGTGCTCGCCCTGCTCAAACATGATGATCTCGGTTTTTTCGTCCAGCCGGCGCAGCCGGGCAGCCGCGCTGGCGCCGGCGGCCACGCCGCCCACCACGATCACTTTCATGGGTTCAACTTCCTTTCATCGGCGGGCAGGCCCGCCGTTCATTTCAAAAAATGCAAAAAGCGGGCTGCCGCTTGCCGACAGTCCGCCCTTTCGCCTTGTATTTCGGCCGCGATTCAGCGCCGGCGGGAATAGCCGCCTCCGCGGCGGTTCTCGGTGACCCGCTTGAGGTCGGAGATCTTCTCCTCGCTCTGGCTCTTGAACTTGGCCATCATGTCCTCAAAACTCATCTCGCCCTGGGGCGCGGCCGCCTTGGGCTGCCACACACGGGGCGCGTCGGAACGGCCGCCGCGCTGACCGCTGCGGGGCCCGCCCCGGTTCGGACGGGGTTCGGGAGGCAGGGTGCGCTTGATGGAGAGGGCGATCTTGCCGTCCTCCGCGATGCTGAGCACCTTGACCTTGACCTCCTGCCCTTCACTGAGCACGGTGGACAGGTCCTCGATAAAACTGTTGGACACCTCGGAGATGTGCACCATGCCGGTCTTTCCGCCGGGCAGCGCAACAAAGGCGCCGAATTTTTTGACGCCGGTGATCTTGCCTTCCAGAATGGCCCCTACCTCTAACTGCAACGCGATATAACCCCTTTATGTTTATTCTTGCAAAAGGCCCGCAACGCGGCGGTGAGCCGCAGCCTTTGTGCCGTGTTTATTGGCCGGTGACGTCGATGAACACCCGCTCGTTGGGCTTGGCGTAGCCCAGTTTGTCCCGCGCGACCCGCTCGATGATCTCCAGGTCGCTGCCGGATTCCAGCACCCGCTCCAGCTCGTCGTTCTGCTGACGCTGCTGTTCCAGCTGATTCTCCAGGTCCTGCAGCTCTTTTTGTTTCGCGGCGATGTCCACCTGGTTGAACACGAGGCCCGCCACCAGATAGCCGCCGATCAGCACGAGGCCCGCCCGCAGGAGAACGCGGGGCAGAAGCGGAGCACGCTTTTGCTTTTTTTCCATGCTGCCGGCCTCCTTCGCCGAAAAATGAGCGCATTATCCCCGGGGAAAGCCCGACGGGTTATCTGAATTATACAACACACACCCTTTGTTTTTCAACTGTTTTTTGCGGCGTTTTTTGGCTGCTGCGCGCAATTTGTCCCTTGCCGCGCCCGCCGCGCGGCCGCAAAGGCGCGCGAGGGGCCGCAACGCCAGCAGCCAGACGAAAACAAAGGGCCGGGCGATGGTCCATTTTACCAGCCGCTGGGCGGCGGCGCACCCCGGCGCCAGCACAAAAAAATACCCTGCCAGCCCCAGCGCCAGGCCCGCCGCCATGTACCAGCGCACCACGCCGCTGTAGCTGCGGGAGGCGGCGAAGCTGCAGGCCAGCACGGCGGCGGCGAAGGCGGCGGCCACATCCAGCACAAAGCACACCGGCCGGCTGCCGCCGAACACAAAGCGGGACATGTCGTAACACACCGCCAGAAAAAAGCCCAGCCCCAGGCAGCACAGGGTGTCCGCCAGGACATAGGGCGGCGGCGCCAACGCCACCATGGGCCTTCAGCGCAGCAGACGGCGCCACAGGCCGCCCGCCGCCGGCGCGGGTTCGGTGTACTGCATGGACTCGATGCGCCCGAAGATCTTTACCTCGCCCGTTTGAATGGAGAGTTCGCTCACCGAGAGCCCCTCGCCGCCCACCAGCAGGGTGCCCTGCTGAGTCTCCAGGGTGGCGCCGGTCTCGTCGCAGCTCACCACCCGCGTCACGCCGGTGGCGGTGAGGACGCCCCGGTCCTCCACGATGAGGTGATGGGGAAGCTTTGCCGCCGGGCTTTCAGCGGGCCGGGCGGCGGGGGTCTTTTTTTCCTGCATGGTCTGCACCTGCCTTTTCGCCAATGTATATGCTGCGGCGGAAGGCGGTTATGACCGGCACAAAAAAACCGCCCCGAAAGCACTGCCTTCGGGGCGATCATTCTCAAAAAAGCGAAATCACCCTTCGATGACTTCGTACATTTCCCGGGCCACGTCCTTGCCGGCGGGGGCGAGGGTGGACAGCACCCGCACCTTGATCGGCTTGTTGCCGAAGGTGATCTCGATGACGTCCCCTTCCTTGACGGCATAGCTGGCCTTGGCGGGCTTGCCGTTCACCAGGATGCGGCCCGCGTCGGCCACCTCGTTGGCCACGGTGCGCCGCTTGATGAGGCGGCTGACCTTCAGGTATTTGTCGATGCGCATAAAGCTCGCTCCTTTCCCGCCGGGCGCCCGGCGAAAGAGAAAACGGCCCTGCCCCGCGGCGCGGCGGCAGAGCCGTTGAAGATCGGGTCCGCTGTGATTACTTGGACACCGCGTCCTTCAGGGCCTTGCCGGCCTTGAAAGCGGGGGCGGTGGTAGCAGCGATCTGGATGGTCTCCTTGGTGCGGGGGTTGATGCCGGTGCGGGCAGCACGCTTGTGGGTCTCGAAGGTGCCGAAGCCAACCAGAGAGACCTTATCGCCGTCGGCCAGGGCCTTGGTGATGACTTCCACAGTGGCGTTGACAGCCTTCTCGGCGTCCTTCTTGGTCAGCTCGGCAGCCTCAGCGACAGCCGCGATCAGTTCAACTTTGGTCATGATGTTTTACCTCCAAAAATTTATGCCAGCACAAAGGGGATCATCCCTTTGGTGTCTGTTCGGTCTGCTTGGCCGCTTTCCAATAGCGGTCAAGGTCGTCGGGAGAGACCTTTTCCAGCGCCATGCCTTCGGCGGCGGCCTGCTCCTCGCAGGAGATGACCCGGTTCTGGAACCGGGTGGTGGCCTGGCTCAAAGCCAGCTCGCTGTCCTGCCCGAGCATGCGGCCCAGGTTGGCGGCGGCAAAGAGCACATCGCCCAGCTCCCACTGAACGCCCTCGCCAGAGGCCATGGCCTCTTTCAGCTCGGCCAGTTCGCTTTCAAGGTCAGCCAGCGCGGCGGCGGCGTCCGGATAGGCAAAGCCGTAGGCTCCGGCACGCTTTTGCACCTTGGCCGCCCGCATCAGTGCGGGGAAGGCCGCGGGCACGCTCTCCAGCCGGCTCTTGGCGGTGGTGCGCTCCTTCTCGGCGTTTTTCAGCGCCTCCCAGTTGGAGAGCACCTCGCCGGTGGTCTCGGCCACCGTGTCGCCAAAGACGTGGGGGTGGCGGTAGATGAGCTTTTTGCAGATGCCGTCGCACACCGAGTCGAAGTCAAAGACGTTCTTCTCGGCCTCCATCTGGCAGTGGAGGGCCACCTGCAAAAGCACGTCGCCCAGTTCCTCTTCCAGAAGGTGGGCGTCATTCAGGTCGATGGCTTCCACCGCTTCGTAGGTCTCCTCGATGAAGTTGGCGCGGATGGACTGGTGGGTCTGTTCCTTGTCCCAGGGGCAGCCGTTCACGGGGTCGCGCAGGAGAGACACGATGCGCACCAGATCCTGGGCGGTATAGTGCTCTTTTTGCTCAAAGTCCACCAAACGGCTCACCTCCTTAATCGCTTTCTAATTTTACTCCACGGAAAATGGCTTTTCAAGCCCCTTTTTCCCTATTTTTGCCCTGCCGGTGCGGTTTTCATACTTCTGAACAAAATTCGAGCGAAATAGAACGGCGGAATGTGTGCAAACACCCATCCGCCGTTCGTTTTTTCATTTTATTGCTGTTTTGTGCCGCGGCTCACTGTGAGCACCACCGCGCTGCCGCTTCCCTTTTGCCCCAGCTTACAGCTGTGCCCCGCACCCAGGACAAAACAGGGCATCCTCTTCCACCTCGCAGCCGCACTGAGGGCAGGTCTTGGTGGCGGGCTCGGGCATATCGATGGGCGCCTCGCCCTCGGGGGCGGGCTGGCTCTTCAGCTCGCGGATCTTGTCGTCCAGCGCGCCGATGGCGGCGATGTACTTTTCCACCAGGGGGCGGTTCTCCTCGCCGTTTTTGGCCAGGCTGTAGACCAGGGCGCCCAGCTGACGCTCGGCCTTGGACTTCTTGCCCTGCAGCGCCAGCAGGTCGGTCTGACGCTTGCCCTCGCGGGCCAGGTCGGCGGCGGTCTTTTTGGCAGTGTCCACGGCTTTGGCGCCGGCCTCCAGAATGCGGTCGATATCAATGTTCACGTTCATTGCAGTGCACCTCTTTCTGCCGGCAGACGCCGGATGTTTCTGTGTTCATTATACTGCGCCGCCCTTCGCGGCGCAACCGTTCAGCCCAAAAACTCCCGAAGCATGGAGTTCTCGGGAACGAGGCTCTCGTCCAGCGCATCCACCAGCGCAAAGCGCCCGGCCAGGCTGTTCAGCGTCTCGCACAGGGGGTGCTCCGGGGGCAGGCTGCCCGCCAGCGACGCCGCGAAGGGCGCCAGCAGGCAAATTTCGTAGCTGAAGGAGGTATCCATCAGCAGGTCCGCCTCGGGCTTGAACACCTTGATGAATTTGTCCTCGCCGGCACACACGCCGCCCCACATGCCCAGGGTCTTTTCGATGCTGTGGCCGCGGAACTTGCAGTCCCGCATCATGCGGCGGGCGAGACGGATGTCCCGGGTGGGCAGCACGCGCTGGCCCCGGTAGCTGTATTCCTCCCGCAGGCCGGCGTAGATTTTATAGGCGCTGCCGGCGGGCAGCGGGGCGGTGAGCTCCGGGTTCAAGGCGTGGATGCCCTCGATGATGCACACCCCGCCGGGCACCGACAGGGGCACCCGTTCCGCCTTGCGGGTCTCGGTGACGAAGTCGAACTCCGGCAGGAGGGTCTCGCCGGTAGCCAGGATCTCCTTGAGGCACCGGTGGATCTCTTCCATGTCCAGGGCGGTGACGTTCTCATAGTCCTTGCTGCCGTCGGGCAGGCGGGGGTATTCGTCCAGATTTTTATAGAAATTGTCCAGGCTGACCACCTGGGCGGGGCAGCCCCGCACCCGCAGCGCCGCCGCCAGCTTGTTGGCTGTGGTGGTCTTGCCGGAGGCGGAGGGCCCGGTGAGCATGACGATGGGGCAGCCGCTGGCCAGCACCTCGCTGGCCGCCGCGTGGATGCGGCCCTCGTACTCCATCTCGCAATGGCGCACAAAGCTCTGGGCGCTCTCGGCGGCGGTGTTGATGAGGCTGATCTCAACCAATCGTTTGGGGATCCAGATAGCGGGCATAGAATTCGCTCACTCCTTCCTTGCGCTGTAGGATGGTGTCAAACCCGTTGATGTACTCGGCGGGGTACTTGTAGTTGAAGATGCGCTGGATTTTGTCGCCGCCGGGCTGCACCAGCTTGGTGGAGCCGCCCGCGCCCGCCGACAGGATGGAGTGCACTTCCTCCATGATATAGATATTATAGTACCCTTCTTTGCCCGGTTTGCACCAGCCGGTGTTTTCCAGATTCTGCAGGGTACCCTTCTGGCGGTAAAGATAATAGGGCCGGTAGCCCGCCTCGCTCAGCGCGCTGCATTTTTCCAGCATGGCGGCCACATCGCCGTAGTCGGCGGCGGCGCTGCCGATGACCAGGTTGGAGGCCCGCTTCAGCGTGAGGGTGTGGACGGTGATATTTTCCGGGGAAAGGGAGATGGCAGTGTAAAGGCTCTTTTCAAAACCTTCCACCGTGTCGCCGGGCAGGCCGGCGATGAGGTCCATGTTGATGTTGTCGTGGCCGGCGGCCCGGGCTTCCTCGAAGCAGCGCAGGATGTCCGCCGCCGAGTGCTTGCGGCCGATGCGGGCCAGCACCTCGTCGCTGAAGGTCTGGGGGTTGATGGAGATGCGGGTGGCGCCGTATTCTTTGAGCACCGCCAGCTTTTCGGCGTCGGTGCAGTCGGGGCGGCCTGCCTCCACGGTGTACTCTTCCAGTTTGGAAAGGTCGAAGCACTCTGCCACCGTGCCCATCAGCTTGCGCAGTCCGTCCGCCGAGAGGGCCGTGGGAGTGCCGCCGCCGATGTAAATGGTCTTGAGGTTCAGCCCGCAGCCTTCCGCCTGGTCCCGTATGGCCCGCACCTCGTTGCAAAGCGCGTCCAGATAGGGCTCCATCAGCTTGCCCTCCCGCTGGGTGGACAGAGACACGAAGCTGCAATAGCTGCACCGGGAGGGGCAGAAGGGGATGCCGATGTAAAGGCTGTAGTCCCGCGCCCCGCGGGCCGCCAGAATGGGCCGTTGCAGGTCGGCAATGGACTTTGCCAGCCGGAATTTTTCCTCGCTGCAGTCGTATTTTTCCAAAAAGAGCCGGCGGATGTCCTCTTCGGAGAGACCGGCGGCGCGGCGGTCGTGGATGATGCGCACCGGGCGCACGCCGGTGAGCTTGCCCCAGGGCGGGCGGATGCCGGTGACCTGTTTCAGAAGCTCATACACAAGGCTGGCCAGCTCGTACTCCGCCTGCTTTTCGTCGGCGGGCGCGGGGGCGTACAGCACGGTGCACTTGCCGCCCAGGCGCACGCCTGCCGCGAGGCGGCGGCCCGCCCGGGCCAGCACCGCGTCCTCTTTCTGAGGCAGGCGGCGCACCAGCCGGGCGTTTGCGAAAAAGAGCCGGGCCACGTTTTCC
This sequence comes from Candidatus Allofournierella merdipullorum, assembly GCF_048426865.1. Lineage (NCBI taxonomy): Bacteria > Bacillati > Bacillota > Clostridia > Eubacteriales > Oscillospiraceae > Allofournierella > Candidatus Allofournierella merdipullorum. The sequence goes on along the minus strand of NZ_DBFNWJ010000047.1, from coordinate 27,993 downwards.
GGCTCATAGACCGAGGCGAGGCCCCGGACACAGATGTTCATGTCAGTTCTCCTTGACGTTGAGATAGGGGTTGGAGGCCTTTTCTTCCCCCAGAGTGGAGAAGGGGCCGTGGCCGGGCAGCACCTGGGTGTCGTCCGGCAGGGGCAGCGCCCGCAGCTTTGCAAGGCTTTGGCACAGTTCTTCCCAGCTGCCGCCGGCAAGGTCGGTGCGGCCCACGTCGCCGGCGAAGAGGGTGTCGCCGGTGAAGAGCAGCCCTTCACACAGCAGCACCCAGCTGCCCTTGCTGTGTCCTGGAGTGTGCCAGGGGGTGATGGAAAGGCCCGCCAGATTCAGCGTTTCGCCGTCTGTGTAGCCCAGGGTGCCGGGGCCGGCGGGCATCAGCTGGGTGCCGCGCGCGTCCGCCGGGTCGAGATACACCGGGCAGTTCCAGCGCTTTTGCAGCGCGGTCAGGCCGGTCATGTGGTCGTAGTGGCCGTGGGTGAGCAGGATGGCCGCCAGCGAGGCCCCCTCCCCTTCCAGCAGCTTGTCAAAGGCGGCAAGGCCGGGCGCGGGGTCGATGACCACGGCCTTGTTCCCCTCGCCCACCAGCACAAAGCTGTTGGTCTCCAAGGGGGCGGGGCCGTTGAGATGGAATACTTTCATGGGTGGCTCCTTTTTTGACGCAGGGCGTTTCACCACTGGTCGGTGTCGATGACGATGGTCACGGGGCCGTCGTTGGCGATGTTCACCAGCATATCCGCGCCGAACTCGCCGTGCTTGACCTCTTTCAGGCCCTGCTTTTCCATCTCGGCCAGGAACAGCTCGTAGGCATCAATGGAGAGGGGCGGTTTCGCCGCGGTGATGTAGCTGGGGCGTTTGCCCTTTTTGGTGTCGCCGTAGAGGGTGAAGTTGCTCACCACCAGGGCGGAATAGCCCAGGTCCACGGCGCTCTTGTTCAGCTTGCCCTCCTCGTCCGGGAAAACGCGCAGATTGGCGCATTTTTCGGCGAGTTTGGGCACAATGTCCAGCGTGTCGGTATCCTTGACGCCCAGCAGGATGACGATACCGGGGCCGATGTCTCTCGGCTCGCCCCCGTTCACCGACACGTCCGCTTTGCGCACGCATTGAATGACAGCTCGCATGGTTTCTTTCCTCCTTCGCGCCGGCCTTTAGATGCGGATGACCTGAATGACGTCCCGCACCTTGCGCAGCTTTGCCAGCACGTTGTTGAGATGTTCGGTGTTGGAGATGCCCAGGGTGATGCTCATGGCGGCGCGGCCGTTGTCCACCGCGCGGGCGCTCATGGCGTAGATGGGCACCCGCAGCTCGCCCAGAGCCACCGCCACATCGCCCACCAGGCCGTCCCGGTTCATGGAGATGAGTTCCAGGGTGGCCTGATAGTTCTCCTGCTCGCTGGCCTCCCAGTGGGCGGGCACCCAGCGGCCCCGGTTCTCGGGGTTGGACAGGCTGGCCTGCACGTTCTGGCAGCTCTTTTTGTGGATGGACACGCCGAAGCCCCGGGTGATGAAGCCCACGATCTCGTCGCCGGGCAGCGGGGTGCAGCACTTGGCGAACTTGACGGGGCAGTTGTCGATGCCCTCCACCACCACGCCGTCGGTGCTCTTGGTGGTCTTGATGGGAATGTCCGCCAGGACGGCGGCCTTGGGCTGGGCGGCCTTGAGCTTGGCGTATTCGTCCTTCACCTTGCCCATCAAACGGCTGAGCTGCAGGCCGCCGTAGCCCAGGGCGGCGTACATCTCCTCCACGGAGTTGAGCCGCTGGCGGCGGGCAATTTCGGCCATGAAATCGTCCCACTGGTCGTCGGGCACGTTGATGAGGTTGCGGCGCATCTCCTTTTCCAGTGCCTCGCGGCCTTCCTGGATGTTTTCCTCCCGCCGCTCCTTCTTGAACCAGTTGCGGATTTTGTTGCGGGCCTCGCTGGTGGTGACGATTTTAAGCCAGTCGCGGCTGGGGCCCTTGTCCGCCGGGCCGGTGAGAATTTCGATAATTTCGCCGGTGGCCACCTTGTGGTCGATGGGCACGATGCGCCCGTTCACCTTGGCGCCTACCATGCGGTTGCCCACCGCCGAATGGATGGCATAGGCAAAGTCGATGGCGGTGGCGCCGGCGGGCAGGTTGATGACGTCGCCCCGGGGGGTGAAGGCAAAGACCTCCTCGGGCAGCAGGTCGCCCTTGATGTCCTGCAAGAGGCTGCCCGCGTCGTCGCTCTCCCGCTGGCTCTCCAGCAGCTGACGCACCCAGGCCAGGCGCTCGTCCAGCCGGTCGGAGCCCTGCACGCCCGCCTTGTACTTCCAGTGGGCAGCCACACCGTACTCGGCCATCTGGTCCATCTCGCGGGTGCGGATCTGCACCTCGAAGGGGATGCCCTCGTGGCCGATAACGGTGGTGTGCAGCGACTGGTAGCCGTTGGGCTTGGGGGTGGAGATATAGTCCTTGAACCGGTTGGGGATGGGGTGGTACATATCGTGGATGATGCCCAGGGCGTTGTAGCACTCGGCCACCGTGTCCAGAATGATGCGCACCGCGTAAACATCGTAAATTTCCGCGAAGTCCCGGTCCTGAATGAACATCTTGCGGTAGATGCCGTAGACGCTCTTCACCCGGCTCTTCATGGCGGCGTTCTCCATGCCGTTCTCCGCCAGGCGCTGCTGGATGATGCGGCTGGTCTCGGCCACGAAGGTCTCGCCGCCGTTGCCCGCCAGCAGGTCTTTTATCTCCTGGTAGCCCACCGGGTCCAGATACCGCAGGCTGCGGTCTTCCAGCTCTTCCTTGATGTTGCTGATGCCAAGGCGGTGGGCGATGGGGGCGTAGACCTCCATGGTCTCCAGGGCCTTGTCCCGCCGCTTCTGCTCGGGCCAGGCGTCGCCGGTGCGCATGTTGTGCAGCCGGTCGCACAGCTTGATGATCATGACCCGCACGTCCTGGCTCATGGCAAGCAGCATCTTGCGCAGGTTTTCCGCCTGCTGCTCCTCCACGCTGGAGAACTGGATTTTGGTCAGTTTGGTGACGCCGTCCACAAGACGGGCCACGTCCGGCCCGAACTGAGACTGGATGTCCTCCAGGGCGGTGGCGGTGTCCTCCACCACGTCGTGCATCAAAGCGGCGGCCAGGCTCTCGGTGTCCATGCCCAGCTCCACCAGCAGCAGCGCCACGTTCAGCGGGTGGCAAATGTAAGGCTCGCCGGAGCGGCGGAACTGGCCCGCGTGGGCGGCGTCCGCCAGGGCGTAGGCCTTATCCAGCATTTCAAGATCGTAGGGGCGGCCGGTGTCGGTGACCGCCTTTTTTAAATCAGCGTAGGTGATGTAGTCTGCCATGGATCATGCCTCCAGAGCTTTCAGAATGGGTGCGGCAGAAAGGTCTTTTTTGCCTTCCACCGCCGCCGGGGCCAGACGCCGGGCGCCGTTTTCCCGCTGCACCTGCACCAGACCCAGCTGGCGCAGGGCCTTGAGGCCCACAAGGGTGCGGCCGGTGTTCTGCGGGCCCATGCGGGCCAGCAGGGGCAGCAGGTCATCCACCGAGACGCCGCCCTGCCGGATGAGCCGGTAGAGTGCCGCGATGTGCCCTCGGTCGGGCAACAACAGGCGCTTTTCCTCGCTTGTGAGGGATGCGCCGTTGTTGAACGCTTCGTAAAGGGTCGCCTGCCGCACTGCCTCGTCGGGCAAGCCCGCAGGCCGCAACGAGCGCACCCGGGCGGAAATTTGGGGTCCGTTTTTGCCCTCGTAGACCGAGAGGGTCAGGGCCGCGTCCACCCGGTCCCCCGGCTGATAGGCCAGCTGGGCGGGGCTGGTGCCGAAGCAGACGGCAAAGATGCTGCCGCCGCCCTGCCGCAGACGGATGCGGCTGTGCTTGCCCTCGCTCACCGGGAACACCCCGTCCACCACCGCGTCCCCCAGGAAGAAGACCGGAGCGGGGTTTTCGTGGCCGCAGGGGGCCAGGTAGGAAAGGCTGTCCACATCCGCCACGGTGAGGGCGTCCAGACGCACAGCGGCGTCCAGGCGCAGGGGCGGGGTCTGGATCACGGGGTACTCTTTGGCGGCGTAGTCGTTGATGGCCCGGCGCAGGGCGGGGATGTTCTCCTCCGTCACCGACAGGCCCGCCGCCATGGCATGGCCGCCGAAGCGGATGAGCACCGGCGCGCAGGCGCTGATGGCGCCGTGGAGGTTGAAGCCGGGCACGCTGCGTCCGGAACCTTTGCCCTCGCCGTTCTGCACACTGATGACCAGCGTGGGTTTGCCGTATTTTTCCACCAGGCGGCTGGCCACGATGCCGATGACGCCGGGGTGGAAACCCTCGCCGCAGACCAGCAGCACCCGGTCCCGCAGGCGGGAGGGGTCGGCGGCGATCTGAGCCTCAGCTTCGTTCAGAATGGCCTGTTCGGCGGCCTGACGGTCGGCGTTGGCCTGGTTCAGGCGGTCGGTGAGGGCCTGGGCTTTTTCAAAATCTTCGCAGAGCAGCAGCTGCAGCGCGGTGGAGGCGGTCTCCATCCGGCCGGCGGCGTTGAGCCGCGGGGCCAGGGCAAAGCTGATGTTTTCGGAGGTGACCGGCTTGTCGCCCAGGCCGCAGCCCTCCAGCAGCGCCACAAGGCCCGGCCGCTCGCAGTTTTCCAGCGCGGCGAGGCCGTGCTTGACGATGGTGCGGTTTTCGCCGGTGAGGGGCATCACGTCCGCCACCGTGCCGATGGCCGCCAGGTCGCCGCACTGCTCCAGCAGTTCCTCCGGCGGGCAGCCGTCCAGCGCGGCACACAGCTTGAAAGCCACCCCCGCGCCGGACAGGCACTTGAAGGGGCTTTCGTCGTCGGCGCGGGCGGGGTCCACCACCGCCACCGCCTCGGGCAGCGTTTCGCCGGGCAGGTGGTGGTCGGTGACCACCACGTCCAGCCCCAGCTCGGCGGCGCGTTTGATCTCCCCGACGGCGGAAACGCCGTTGTCCACGGTGATGATGAGCTTGAAGCCCTTTTCCGCAAGGCTCTCCACGATGGGCACGGTGAGGCCGTAACCCTCTTCGTCCCGGCTGGGCAGCTTGCAGCGCACGCTGGCGCCCATGCCCCGCAGATGCTCAAAAAGCAGGGCGGTGGCGGTGACGCCGTCCACGTCGTAATCACCGAAGATGACGATGGGCTCGCCCGCGTCCACCGCTTTTAAGATACGCGCCGCGGCCTTGTCCATATCCTTCAGCGCGAAGGGGTCGCTCAAGGGGGCATCTTCCGTGAGGAAGGCCATGGCCTTTTCGGGGGTGGAGAGGCCCCGGGTCACAAGGATGCGCGCCAGCAGGCCGGGCGCGCCGATGGCCGCGGCCAGCTTGGCCACGGTCGATTCGTCGGGCGTTGGTACCTGCCAGGTGCGGAAATTCATGGGCCAGAGCTCCTTATGGTCAAGATTGGTATTCCGCCAGCCCGTCCTGGGCCAGCATGGTCTGCATGGCGCTGATCTCGCTGGAGATGTCCAGCGCCGTGTCGGTGAGAAGGTCGTTGCGCAGGTTGTCGAAGGCGGTGTTCAGTGTGGCGAGGATGCCGCCGATCTCCTGGCGGATGTTGCCCGCGGCCTCGCCCTGCTGATCCTTCACGTCGGCGTAGGTGCGCAGCAGCTTGAGGGTGGTGGGCATATAGTAGCGGGCAAACTTGCGCACCTTGCCGGCGCTGGCCGGGTGGGCCTTCACCCAGTTCTGGATGTCGGCGGCGGTGACGCGCATATGGAGAAGGCTGTCCCGCAGTTCGGGCTGGTCGGTCATGGAGGCGATGTGCTCGCCCAGCAAAAAGTCGAAGTCGGCGCACTGCTGCATCAGTTCCGCCAGCTCATTGGCGCCGGCGGGCGCAGCCTCGGCCCGGGCGGCGGCCTCCTGCCGCCGCTGCAGCGCGCGGTACTCCGCGGCGCTGATGAAGAACACGTCGTCATCGTCATCCAGGAAAGCGTCCGGCAGCCAACCCTGGCGGATCATCCGGTCCAGGTCTTTTTTCACATAGCTCACCGGGCGGCGGACAGCCTCCGCCATGCGCTGCAGCGGCACCGAGCGGTCGCTGCCCATGGCGGCGAGGTACCGGCGCAGCCGCCCGCGGCGGGCAGGCTGGCCGAAGGCCCACCGGGCGGCGAAAGCGAAAGCGGCGGTGACGCCCAGAAAGAACACCAGGGAGATAAGGCCGATCACTTCAAAGTAAAAGGCGAGGCTGAAGACCGCGGTCAGCGCCATGAGGCCGGTGGCTACCGCGCAGCAGACGGCCAGCGTGCCGCCGAAGATGCACAGGCCGTCCCGCAGGCCGGAGGAGAGATTGGAACCCGCATGGTTCACCTTGGAAGCGAGAGCGTCCCCCGCCCGCCGGGCCGCCTGCTGGGCCTGGCTGTGCTGCGCCGGCTTGCGAGCGGCGCTTTTGCCCACTTCCCGCGCCGCGTCGCTCAGGGCGCTGCCCACTTCACGGGTGGCGTCGCCCAGCGCGCCGCCCACCTCTTTGGCGATGACCTTGCCCAGCTCATGGATGCTTTCCACCAGTTCCCGGGTAGAATCGGAGTTCTGGCCGCCGGAGGTTTTCTGTTCCGAAAACGTCTGCTGCACTTTCTGGCGCAGGATGCGCTCGTATTGATAAGGATCTCTGGGATTCTGGTTTTCGGCCATGGCGGCCACCTGCCTTTCAAAAGGAGATGTGCGCCCGCAAGGGGCGAAAAAACGAGTTTATTCCGTGGGGGCGCTGCCCTCGATGAGGGCCCGGGCCACCCGCAGGCCGTCCACCGCGGCGCTCATGATGCCGCCGGCATAGCCCGCTCCCTCGCCGCAGGGGTAAAGCCCCGGCAGAAGGGTACATTGGAAATCGGCCCCCCGCTCCAGCCTGACGGGGCTGGAGGTGCGGGTCTCAAGGCCGGTGAGCACTGCCGACGGTCCGGCGTAGCCGGGCAGCTTGCGGTCGAAGGCGGCAAGGCCGGTGCGAAGGCCCTGGGCCAGTTCCCCGGGCAGCAGGCTGCCCAGGTCAAAGGCGCGCACGCCCCGGTCGTAGGTGGGCCGCACCGCGGAGAGGCGCAGTGTCCCCTCCCCTTTCAAGAAGCTCTGCACCGTCTCGGCGGGGGCGGTATAATCGCTGCCGCCCGCCCGGAACGCCGCCTGTTCCAGCTGCCGCTGGAAGGCCACCGCCTTCATGGCGTCGCCGCCGAAGTCGGAGCCGTCCAGGCTGATGACCACCGCCGCGTTGGCGTTTTTGCCCGCCCGGGCGTGGTAGCTCATGCCGTTGGTGAGCACGCCGCCCTCCTCGCTGGCCGCGGCCACCACCTGGCCGCCGGGGCACATGCAGAAGGTGTAGACGCACCGCTTGCCCACATGGTGGCTCAGCTGGTACTCGCCGGGAGGCAGCGCCGGATGGCCGGCGGCGGCGTGGTAGAGGCCTTTGTCGATGTCGGTTTGCAGATGCTCGGCCCGGAAGCCCACCGAGAAGGGCTTGGCCGAGAGTGGCAGGCCGCTTTCGGCCAGCATGGCAAAGGTGTCCCGGGCGGAGTGGCCCACCGCCAGCACCAGGCGCTGGCAGGGAATGAGCCCCGCGGTGGTGTTCACGGCGGTCAGCCGCCCGTTTTTGGTCACAAGACCGGTGAGGGCGGTCTCAAAGAGCACCCGCCCGCCCAGGGCCTCGATCTCGGCGCGGATGGAGGAAATGACGCCCCGCAACAGGTCGGTGCCCACATGGGGCTTCTGCCGCCAGGCGATCTCGGGGGGCGCGCCGTGGGCCAGCAGGGTGTCGGTGACAAAGCCGCAAAGCTCGTCCCCGATGCGGGTGGTGAGCTTGCCGTCAGAAAAAGTGCCCGCGCCGCCCTCGCCAAACTGGATGTTGGCGTTGGGTTCCAGCGCTCCGCCGGCGGAAAAGCGCTCCACCGCGGCCACCCGTTTTTCCAGGGCCGGCCCCCGCTCCAGCACCAGCGGGCGGTAACCCGCCCTTGCCAGCGCCAGCGCGGCGAACAGGCCCGCAGGCCCGAGGCCCGCCACAACCGGCGGATCTTCCAGCGGCGCGCCGCCGGGCTGAGGGCGGTATTCGGCATGGCGGGCCAATGCAACACAAGGCGCGGAACCGGCCAGAGCCAGTTCCGCACCTTCGTCTTTGAGGCGCACGCCGATGGTATACACCAGCGAGGGCCGGCCGTGGCGGGCGTCCACCGAAAGGCGGGCCACGCCGGCGCCGGCCACGTCGCCGGGGCGTACTTTTAAGATCTTCAGCGCTCTGTCCGTCGCCTCGGCCTCGGGCCGGGGCGTGTTCAGGGACAGGCGTACTCCTCGCACCAGCAGCATCAGCCCTGCGCTCCGCTGGCGCTGACCTGGCACTCCACCGAGTAGCTGCCGGTGGCGAAGATGGTGGTGGAGGCGGGGATCTGGATGCTGGCGGCCAGCTTCTCGCGGCCCTCGGCGATCTGGATGTCAGCGGCGTCCACCACGGCCACCACGCTGTTGGGGCTCAGCGCCTCCAGCTCCTCCTCGGGGCCCACCAGCGTCACGCTGCTGATGCGGGAGTCCAGCGCGGTGATGGACATGTTGGCCGGCTGGTTGATGACCCGGATCTGGCTGACGTTGATGGTCTTGGTGGCATACCCTTGCGTGTTGAAGGTGAGGTTCACGGTGCTGATGTTGTCGCGGCTCTCCACGCCCTTGGGCAGGTTCACCTGCAGCTGGTAGACCTTGTCCAGCTGGAAGCTGGAGAGGTCGAAGTCGCTGACGGTGATCTCGGTGAGGTTCTGGATGACCGACGAGCGGCCGGAGACCACCATGGTCTCCTGGCTGAGGGTGTAGTCCAGAGAGTTCAGATCAAAGTTGGGCGGGTAGTTGATGAAGTTGACGCTCAGGGGCAGCTCCGCGTTCTGGTAGACGGTGAGGTTCACGTCCACGATGGAGTTGTCCAGGCTGGAGAATTCCAGGTCCATGGGCTGGTTGTTCACGTCCCGCACCTCCAGGGTAACGGTGGCGATCTTGCTGGTGGACAGGTTCTCCAGATCGGTGCTGCCGGGCACCTTGGCCACGATGCTGCCGATCTTTTCCACTTCGCTCTCCGGCCCGCGCACTGTCACGATGGAGGGCGCGGCGGTGGTGCTGTGGAGCACATAGCCGTCGGCGATGGTGATCTGGCTGTCCATCTCCACCTGAACGGTGAATTCCTTGCTCTCGATGGTGTCGAACACAACGGTCACGGTATCGGTGGTGGAGGCGCTGACCCGGGAGGCGCTGTTGCCCAGCACCCGCACCAGCAGGTTCAGTTCCCAGGTGCCCGGGCCCTTGACGATGGAGTAATCCGGATAGACCAGCACGTTCTCCGCGGTGAGGCCGTAGACGTCGGTGCCGTTGCCCGCCAGGTCCACGGTGACCTGGGCCATGGGGTCATTGATGATGTCCAGCCCGAGGCTGGTGTACATCTGGCTGTCCTGTTCAAAGTTCACCGGCACGCCTTTGAGCTTGGTGTCCTGGTTGGGGTCGATGAAAACGGTGACGATGGTCCAGATGAGCAGGGCGATGACCAGCGAAAGCAGGATATTCACGCCCCGGTTGTTCAAAAAAGAACGATCAATTTTTCTTCTTTTCATGTTTTCCTCTCCAGAACAGCGCCTTCTTGGATTCCTTCTCCTCGGGGGGCACCAGTTCTTCCTGCAGCAGGTTGAACAGGTTCTGCCGGTCCAGCCGGCGGATGAGCACTCCGTTCTTGGCCATGGAGATGATGCCGGTCTCTTCGCTGACCACCACCACCACCGCGTCGGAGTTTTCGCTCATGCCCAAAGCCGCCCGGTGGCGGGTGCCCATGTCCTTGCCGATCTCCAGATTGTCCGACAGGGGCAGAACGCATCCCGCCGCCTTGAGGGCGCCGTCCCGCACCACCACCGCGCCGTCGTGCAGGGGGGTGCCTTCGTAGAAGATGGTGCCCAGGATCTCCGGGTTCACGTCGGCGTTGATGGGCGTGCCGGTGCGGATGATCTCCGAGAGGTTGGACCCGCGCTCCAGCACGATCAGCGCACCGGTGCTGGTATCGCTCAGCTGCTCGGCGGCGTCACAGATGGCAAGGCAGGCGTTCTGCCACTTGCCCCGCAGGCTGGGGTCGGAGCGGCGGCTGTGGAACAAGTTCGACGCCCACTTATCCGTGCGGCCCACCTGCTCCAGCGCCCGGCGAAGCTCCGGCTGGAACAGCACGATCAGGGCCAGAAAGCCGATCTGCAGCACCGCGTTCATCAAATAGGTCACGGTGCGCAGCTCCAGCGCGTAGGCAACGGCATAGCCCACCAGCAGCACCACGGCGCCCTTGGCCACCTGCGCCGCCCGGGTCTTGCGCACCAGAGCGATCACCTCGTACACCACAAAGGCGACGATCAGAATGTCCAGGATGTTGCGCGGGTCCTGGGTGATGGCGCGGAAATTGTTGAATACCATGGTCAGCGTTCCGCTTTGAAACCAGTCTGCCAAACCAAGCCCTCCCTGTCAGGCGCCGCGGACGGGCCGGGCGCCGAAAATCTCAACTTTCAGTATAGCATACCGCCGTTTGCTTGCAAATATTTTTTCGCGGTATCCCCACACATTTTACACATTCGCCTTTTCCAGCAGCGCCACCGCGTGGGCGGCGATGCCCAGGCCCTGGCCGGTGAAGCCCAGATGCTCCTCGGTGGTGGCCTTCACGCTCACCGCGCCCGCCTCCACGCCCAGCGCCGCCGCCAGATTTGCCGCCATAGCGGGGATGTGGGGCGCCAGTTTCGGCGCCTGGCAGAGGATGGTGGAGTCCACATTCACCGGCCGCCAGCCTTTTTCTGCCAGCAGCGCCGCCACATGGCGGGCGAGGGCTAGGCTGTCCGCCCCTTTGTAGGCGGGGTCCGAGTCCGGGAAGTGCTTGCCGATGTCCCCCAGGGCCGCCGCACCCAGCAGGGCGTCCATCACCGCATGGGTGAGCACGTCCGCGTCGGAGTGGCCCAGCAGACCCTTTTCATAGGGGATCTTCACCCCGCCCAGGATGAGGTCCCGGCCTTCCACCAGTTTATGTACGTCGTAGCCGTGGCCGATGCGCATGGCTTTTTCTCCTTTCAGATCGTCGGGTGTGGTGATTTTATAGTTCTCGTACTCCCCCGCCACCAGCTGCACCGGCCGGCCCGCCTGTTCAAAGAGCTGGCAGTCGTCGGTGACCGTCTCGTCGCCGGCAAGCGCAAGATACGCCGCCCGGTCAAAGCACTGGGGCGTCTGCATGGCAAAGAGTTTTTCCCGGGGCGGAGTGCTCTCCACAAGGCCCGCTTCGTCCGCCATTTTGACGGTGTCCTTCACCGGCACCGCCGGGGCCGCCGCGCCGGTTTTTTCCGCCGCTTCCAGCACCCGGGTGATCACTTCTTCGCTCACGAAGGGCCGGGCCGCGTCGTGGATGGCCACCAGCTCCCCTTTCGCCGCCTGTACGCCCGCCAGAGCACTGAGGGCGCGGGTCGCCCCGCCCTTCACCAGCGTCACCGGCTTTTGGCAGCGGGCCGCCGCAGCCCGGGCATTGGCCTCGTCCGCCCCGGTGACGATCACCAGGTCAGTGACGAGGGGGTGGCGGTCGAAGGCCGCCACGCTGGCGGAGAGCACCGTGCCGCCGCCCAGCGGAGCCGAAAGCTTATCGAATCCCATCCGGCGGGACGAACCCGCCGCCACCAGCACCGCCGTGACTGTTTTTCCCATTGCGCAGCCCTCCGTTTTTTGGCGCACCGCCTTTTTGTATATTATTATAAAGGATATACACAAAAAAATCCACCGGCGGGGCCGGTGGATGAAATGCCGCCCGTTTCAGGCGCGGCGCTGTTTTTTGTCCAGACGCATCTTGTCGGCGATCATGGCGATGAACTCCGAGTTGGTAGGTTTTCCCCGCAGATTGTGGATGGTATAGCCGAAGTAGCTGTTCAGCACCTCCACGTCGCCTCGGTCCCAGGCTACCTCAATGGCGTGGCGGATGGCCCGCTCCACCCGGCTGGCGGTGGTGCCGTTCTGCTTGGCGATCTGGGGATACAGGCGCTTGGTCACCGCATTGATATAGTCCGGGTCTGCGGCGGTGAGCAGGATGGCGTCCCGCAAAAACTGGTAACCTTTAATGTGGGCGGGCACCCCGATCTGATGCAAAATCTCGGTGACCACCAGCTCGTCGCTTCCTCCCTGCCCCTGGGCCGGTGCGGAGGCGGTGCGGGTGACCCGGCTGACCAGGCTGGCCTCGTCAAAGGGTTTGAGGAAATAAAAGGCAAAGCCGCTGTCCAGCAGTTCCTGCTCCAGCTGCTCGTTCTGGAACGCACCCGTGACGTAGAACTGGGCCTTGCCGCCCTCCTGCTCGTAGCGCTGCTTCACCGAGATGGCGTCCAGCCCGGGCATGAAGGCGTCCAGCAGCACCGCCTGGGGCCGCTGAGTGCGCAGCGCTTCCAGCGCCGCCGCGCCGTTCTTTTCACACACCAGCACTTCCACGCCCTTGGCCTCCAGCGCTGTTTTGCAGGCGGCGGTGCACCCCGCTCCGGTATCCGTCATCAGGAATTTGATCGGTTCCATTTTTCTTCTCCTCCAAAATCGTTATTTCCCTTAACGAAACCAATTTTACCATATATTACCAATTTATGCAAGACTTTTTTCGTCTCTGCGCCACCATACGCGCCCCTTTGCGGGCCAAAAGCGCTGGAAAGCGGCTTTTTATGCGGCTTTGCGCGCGGCCGCCGCGTCGGCGCTGGCCAGCATGTTCTCGGCGAAAATGCCAAATCCCCGGGTGGGATCGTTCACCAGAACGTGAGTCACCGCCCCCACCAGCCGGTCGTTCTGCACGATGGGGCTGCCGCTCATGCCCTGCACGATGCCGCCGGTGGCGGCCAACAGTTCCGGGTCGGTGATGCGGATGACCATGTTGCGGTTGGGGTCCTCCTCGGTGAGGGAGATCTGCTCGATCACCGCGTCGTACCATTCGGGCTCGTCGCCCCCGATGGTGGTGAGGATGCGGGCGGGGCCTTCGCAGACCTCTTGGGCCTGGGCCACCACCATATCCTGCCCGTCCATCACACGGCGGATGGAACCGTAAACGCCGGTGGCGCCGTTGATAAGGATGTCACCCATGGCCAGTTCACCGGTGAAGCGGCCCTTCAGCTCGCCCGGTGCGCCCGCCGCCCCCGCCACATAGCCTGTGATGGTGACGGGCGCCACCTCGCCGCTGAGCAGGGCGATGGACTGGCCGGTATCGGCGTCGCTGATGGAATGGCCCAGGCCCCCGTAGATGCCGGTGGAATTATCCACAAAGGTGAGGGTGCCGATGCCGGCGGAGGAATCCCGCACCCACATGCCCGCCCGCCATCGTTCGAAGTCGGCATCCTGCACAGGCTGGAGCGAGGTGGTATGCTCGACGCCGTCACGGGTATAGACCAGCTGCACCGGGCGGCCTTCCGCGGCCTGGATGGCGGCGCTGACGTCGTCGTTGTCCACGGTCTTTTGTCCGTCGATGCTGACGATGACGTCCCCCATCTTCAGGCCCGCCGCCTTGGCGGGATTGGCAGAGCCGGAGGCGGTGCGGATGTCGGTGAAGGCCACCACCATCGCGCCGTCGGAGAACATTTTGATGCCAAAGGGCGTTCCGCAGACGGTGACGGCCCGCCGGTCCACCACCACGACCCGCACCGTCTTGACCGGGATGCCTCCCAGCACCGACAGGGTCACGTTATAGCTTCCGCCGATGGGCACCGCCTGGGCGGCGGCGGCCCCTTTGGGTGTCTGCGGCACCAGCCAGGGCATCTGCGCCAGGGCAAGGGTCTGCCCCTGAGGCACCATGAAAGTGTCCGGGATCTGGGAATAAAGATAGGTAAGGCAGCCCAGCGCCAGCGCGGCGGCTCCCGCGGCAAGCGTCAGGCAGCGCCTGATGAATGTGAGCATACAAATCGACCTCCCCGCCGGGGCGCAAACCGCCCCGGGTGCTCTGCCCAGCTGCCGCCGGGCCCTGGTGATTAGTATGCTCCGCTGTTTCGGGATTATAGCCTCTGCCCTCTTGCCGATTGACAAACCCGCCGGGGGCTGGTACACTGAGTTCGTATGCGGGTATGGCGGAATTGGCAGACGCGCCAGACTTAGGATCTGGTACCTCCGGTGTGCAGGTTCGACCCCTGTTACCCGCACCACGTCGGAATGGACTGCGCTCCATTCAAAAAGCCCGGCCGTTTGGCCGGGCTTTTCTCATACCGCTCCGTCATTCCTCCTTCTCCCCACAAAACTTTGCTGCGCAAACTTTCGTGGGGGCCCCGGCCGCCCTCCGGGCGTTTTATGGACTGCGCTCCATTCAAAAAGCCCGGTCGTTTGGCCGGGCTTTTCTCTTTCCCTCTTTTGCTCCAAAGCACAATCCTTCAACCCTGCCCCGTGTCATCCACGCCACTGTATTTAAAGGCGCTTTTCGTGAATATATATGCAAAAATTCACAAAGGGCGGGCACCGCTTTGGTATTTTGCAGTGCAATTTGATAAAGCGATAAAATTTTTCTTTGATTTTACCCAGAATAATATTGACATCCGTTTTTAAGAGTGGTATATTTGACGAAATTGAATATGAAGGCTGTGACGAAGAGTGGCCGGGGATGGCCCGCTGCAGAGAGCCGGTGGTTGGTGTAAACCGGCGTGGAACGCCCCAGAGCCTGTCCCTTCCGAGCCGGAGCCTGAACCGCCCTTTCGGGCCAGTAGGGTCTCCCGCGTATGCTGCGTTAACGCATAGAGGTTGTTTGACTTCGAACAAAAGCAAAGGCTGTGACGAAGACGGACCCGCAACGAATTTCCCAGAGAGCCGGGGGTGGTGTGATTCCGGTAAAGGACTGCGGCGTTCCCATCCCTTCCGAGCCGGAGGCCCCAAAGGCGAAAGCCGAGTAGGCGCCCCCCGAGAATGTTGCGTCAGTGCATAGAAGTTTGTGGACTTCGAAGAGGTGGCGGGCCAGTGCGTCCGCAATTTGAGTGGTACCGCGAGTGTAAAATTTTACACCCGTCTCAAAGCAAAAATCGCTTTGAGACGGGTGTTTTTCGTTTCAGGGCAGTGCGGAAAGGGGAAAAAACATGTTATCTCTCGACAAGGTATTCGACGCCCAGCGGGTGCTGAAAAGCATCGTGCGGGAAACAGCGGTGGTAAGGGCCTACGGCATCGCGCCGGAGTGCGAACTGTACCTAAAACCGGAAAACCTGCAGATCACCGGCTCCTTCAAGGTGCGGGGCGCGGGCTACAAGATCGCAATGCTCACCGAAGAGGAAAAGGCCCGGGGCGTCATCGCCTGCTCGGCGGGCAACCACGCCCAGGGCGTGGCGCTGGCGGCCTCCAAAAACGGCATCAAGTCCCTCATCTGCCTGCCGGACACCGCCCCCATCTCCAAGGTGGAAGCCACCAAGGGCTTCGGCGCAGAGGTCTGCCTGGTGGAAGGCTGCTACGACGACGCCTACAAGAAGGCGCTGGAACTGAAAGACGAGATGGGCTACACCTTCGTGCATCCCTTCGACGACGAGAACGTCATCGCCGGCCAGGGCACCATCGCTCTGGAAATCCTCTCCCAGCTGGACAACATCGACGCCATCATCGTGCCGGTGGGCGGCGGCGGCCTCATTTCCGGCATCGCCTACACCGCCAAGCAGATTCGTCCGTCGGTAAAAGTATACGGCGTGCAGGCGGCGGGCGCGCCCAGCATGTTCAACTCCATCCACGACGGCGCCATCGAGTGTCTGGACAGCGTGCAGACCATCGCCGACGGCATCGCGGTGAAGCAGCCGGGCGAAAACACCTTTGCACTGGTTCGGGACTATGTGGACGACATCGCCCTGGTGACCGACGACGAGGTGGCCTCGGCCATTCTGGCGCTCATCGAAAAGCAGAAGATGATCGCCGAGGGCGCGGGCGCGGTGGCGGTGGCCGCCGCCATGTTCGGCAAGTTCCCCCTGGCGGGCAAGCGGGTGGTGAGCGTCGTATCCGGCGGCAACATCGACGTGACCAGCCTCTCCCGGGTCATTGACCGGGGCCTGCTCAACAGCGGCCGGTCCTCCAGCCTGCTCATCGAGCTCATCGACAAGCCCGGCCAGCTGAAGGACATCTCCCGCATCATCGCCGACTGCGGCGGCAACGTCACCGGCGTGCATTACGAGAAGGGCGCCACCGAAAGCGTGCACGGCGTGTTCCTTCGCATCGACATGGAGACCCGCGACTTCGACCATGTGAAACTCATCACCGACTCTCTCAAGGCCGAGCACTTCAAACTCGTGTGACGGCCCCCACATTACCAAAAAGGAGGAAAACACCATGATGCTTTCCGGCGCAGACATCCTCGTGAGGACCCTCATCGAGCAGGGTGTGGACACCGTCTTCGGCTACCCCGGCGGCCAGATCCTGAACGTCTACGACAGCCTCTATAAATACCAGAACGAGATCACCCACGTTCTCACCGCCCACGAACAGGGCGCTACCCATGCGGCGGACGGTTACGCCCGCACCACCGGCAAGGTGGGCGTGGTCATCTCCACCTCCGGCCCCGGCGCCACCAACCTGGTCACCGGCATCGCCACAGCGTATCTGGACTCCATCCCCATGGTGGCGCTGTGCGGCAACGTGCCCACCACCCAGATCGGCACCGACAGCTTCCAGGAAATTGACATCACCGGCGTGACGCTGCCCATCACCAAGCACAACTACTTCGTAGGCTCGGTGGACGAACTGGCGGACACCATCCGCGAGGCCTTCCGGCTGGCCCAGTCCGGCCGGCCGGGCCCGGTGCTCATCGACGTGCCCAAGGACGTGCAGACCGCCCTGTGCGAGTACGAGGCCCAGCCCCCGGTGACAGCGGACCCGCCCATGGCAGCCAAGGAGCTGCGGGTGGAGCAGGCGGCGGCCCTTATCAACGCCGCCCGCCGTCCCTTCGTCTACTTCGGCGGCGGCCTGGTGGCCGCCGGGGCGCAGGCCGAAATGCTGGAACTGGCAGAAAAGCTGGACGCCCCCATCGGCTGCTCCCTCACCGGCATCTCCGGCATCCCCACCGACCACCCCCGTTTTCTGGGCATGCAGGGCATGCACGGTCACTACGCCAGCAGCCTTGCGATGCACAACGCCGACCTCATCATCTCCCTGGGCGTGCGGTTCAACGACCGGGTCACCGGCAATCGGGCCCGCTTCGCCCCCGGCGCGCGCATCGTGCAAATTGACGTGGACGGCTCGGAGCTTTCCAAAAACGTGCCCGCCGCGGTGGGCCTGCGGGGCGACGTGAAACAGACTTTGCAGCGGCTGCTGCCTCTGGTGAACGAGGTCAAGAACCCCGAGTGGCAGGAAAAACTTGCCCAGCTGCGGGCGGAGGAAGCCGCCAGCACCGACCATCGTCCGGGCCTGACCCCCCGCAACGCCATTCAGACGCTGAACAACTTCCTGGGCGAAGCCACCCCGGTGGTCACCGACGTAGGCCAGCACCAGATGTGGGCGGCCCAGAACCTGGCCTTCAAAAAGCCCCGGCGCTTCGCCTCCAGCAGCGGTCTCGGCACCATGGGCTACGGCATGGGCGCGGCCATCGGCGCTGCTTACGGCACCGGCGAGCGCAGCGTGCTGGTGACCGGCGACGGCTCCTTCGGCATGTGCCTGAACGAGCTGGCCACCGCCGTAACCTACCGGGTGCCGATGGTCATCCTGCTGATGAACAACGGTGTGCTGGGCATGGTTCGCCAGTGGCAGACGCTGTTCTACGGCAAACGCTATTCCAACACCATCCTGGGCCGCAAGACCGATTTCGTGGCGCTGGCCAAGGCCTTCGGGGCCGAGGGCGAGGCGGTGGACACGCTGGAAGGCCTGGAGGCCGCCTTTGGCCGGGCCTTCGCCGCCGAGGGCCCCTACCTCATCGACTGCGCCATCGAAAAGGACGAATTCGTGCTTCCCATGCTGCCCCCGGGCGGCAGCGTGGACGACATCATTGTAAAGGTGGGTGACGACAGATGAACCGATACACCATCGCGGTGCTGGTGCGCAACCAGTTCGGCGTTCTGAACCGGGTGACCAGCATGTTCCGCCGCCGTCAGTTCAACATCAGCGCGCTGACGGTGAGCGAGACCGAGTCCAATGAGCTCTCCCGCATCACCGTTGTGTTCAGCGGCGAGGAGAACAAAAAACAGCAGCTGGTCAACCAGCTCTACAAACTGCCGGACGTGGAATTCATCGAGGAGTTCACCGACGACGACTCCATCAGCTGCGAGCTGCTGCTCATCAAGATGGTCAACGAGCCGGACACCCGGGAAGAGATACGCGCCGCCGCCTCGGCTTTCGGTGCGGACACGGTGGACTACGCCAAGGACTCGATGATCTTCCGCCTGGCGGACACCACCCGCCGCATCGACGACTTCCTCAACTTTATGAAGGACTACACCATCCTCGAAATTTGCCGCACCGGCTGCGTCTCGCTGCACAAGGGCAGCACCACCATTCGTCAGGCCATCAATTTCTGATGCGTTTTATACTATTTAAAATAAAAGAAAAGGGGTAAGACATCATGGCAAGGATCTTCTATCAGCAGGACTGCGACCTTCAGAAACTGGCGGGCAAGACCGTGGCGATCATCGGCTACGGCTCTCAGGGCCACGCCCACGCGCTGAACCTGAAAGAGAGCGGCGTGGACGTTGTGGTTGGCCTGTACGAGGGCTCCAAGAGCTGGGCCAAGGCCGAGGCCCAGGGCATGAAGGTGATGACCAGCGCCGAGGCCGCCAAGGCCGCCGACCTCATCATGATCCTCATCAACGACGAAAAGCAGGCCGCCCTCTACAAAGAGAGCATCGAGCCTTATCTGACCGAGGGCAAGACCCTGGCCTTCGCCCACGGCTTCAACATCCACTTTGGCTGCATCAAGCCCCCGAAGAACGTGAACGTCATCATGGTGGCCCCCAAGGGCCCCGGCCACACTGTGCGCAGCGAGTACCTGGCGGGCAAGGGTGTGCCCTGCCTCGTAGCCGTGGAGCAGGACGCCACCGGCGACGCGCTGGACATTGCCCTGGCCTACGCCCTGGGCATCGGCGGCGCCCGCGCCGGCGTTCTGGAGACCACCTTCCGCACCGAGACCGAGACCGACCTGTTCGGCGAACAGGCGGTTCTGTGCGGCGGTGTGTGCGCCCTGATGCAGGCGGGCTACGAGACGCTGGTGGAGGCCGGCTACGACGAGCGCAACGCCTACTTCGAGTGCATCCATGAGATGAAGCTCATCGTGGACCTCATCTACCAGAGCGGCTTTGCGGGCATGCGCTACTCCATCTCCAACACCGCCGAATACGGCGACTACATCACCGGCCCGAAGATCATCACCGAGGACACCAAGAAGGCCATGCGCAAGATCCTGAAGGACATCCAGGACGGCACCTTCGCCAAGGACTTTTTGCTGGATATGTCCAGCGCGGGCGGCCAGGTGCACTTCAACGCCATGCGCAAGCTGGCGGCCGAGCATCCCAGCGAAGTTGTGGGCCGCGACATCCGCAAGCTCTACAGCTGGAGCGACGAGGATAAGCTCATCAACAACTGACCCCGCGCCGTGCCCCCGCCCCGCGCCGGGCGGGGGCACTTTTTTGAAAGGAGACCGAACCGATGAAAAGCGATTCTTTGAAATGCGGCGCCCAGAACGCGCCGCACCGCGCCCTCTATCATGCGCTGGGCCTCACCGAGGAGGAGATCAGCCGCCCGCTGGTGGGCATCGTGAGCAGCTACAATGAGATCGTGCCCGGCCACATGAATCTGGATAAGATCGTGGACGCGGTGAAGCTGGGCGTGGCCATGGCCGGCGGCACCCCCATCGTCTTCCCCGCCATCGCCGTGTGCGACGGCATCGCCATGGGCCACACCGGCATGAAGTATTCGCTGGTCACCCGGGACCTCATTGCCGACTCCACCGAGGCCATGGCCATGGCCCACGGCTTTGACGCGCTGGTGATGGTGCCCAACTGCGACAAAAACGTGCCCGGCCTCTTGATGGCCGCCGCGCGGCTGGACCTGCCCACCGTGTTCGTCAGCGGCGGGCCGATGCTGGCGGGCCATGTGGACGGCCAGCGCACCAGCTTCTCCACCCTGTCGGAGGCGGTGGGCCAGTACAACGCCGGCGCCATCGACGAGGCAAAACTGCACGAGTACGAGTGCAAGACCTGCCCCACCTGCGGTTCCTGCTCCGGCATGTACACCGCCAACTCCATGAACTGCCTCACCGAGGCCATGGGCATGGGCCTGCGGGGCAACGGCACCATTCCCGCCGTCTACTCCGCCCGCATCGAGCTGGCCAAGCGCGCGGGCATGGCGGTGATGGACATGGTACGCAAGGGCATCACCGCCCGCCAGATCATGACCAAAGAGGCGCTGATGAACGCCCTCACGGTGGACATGGCCCTGGGCTGCTCCACCAACAGCATGCTGCACCTGCCGGCCATCGCCCACGAGTGCGGCGTGGAGCTGAATCTGGACGTGGCCAACGCCATCAGCGAGAAAACGCCCAACCTGTGCCATCTGGCCCCCGCCGGCCGCACCTACATCGAGCAGCTGGACGAGGCCGGCGGCGTGTACGCGGTGATGAACGAGCTGAACAAAAAGGGGCTTTTGAACACCGGCTGCATGACCGTTTCCGGCCGCACCATCGGCGAGTGCATCGCCGAATGCCCCAATCTGGACCACGCGGTCATCCGTCCCATCGAAAACCCCTACAGTGAGACCGGCGGCATCGCGGTGCTGCGGGGCAACCTGGCCCCCGAAGGCAGCGTGGTCAAGCGCAGCGCCGTTCTGCCCGAGATGCTGGTGCACGAGGGCCCGGCCCGGGTGTTCGACGGCGAAGAAGAGGCCCAGAAGGCCATCAACGCCGGCCTCATCAAGCCCGGCGACGTGGTGGTCATCCGCTACGAAGGCCCCAAGGGCGGCCCCGGCATGCGGGAGATGCTCAACCCCACCTCCGCCATCATGGGCATGGGCCTGGGGAACAGCGTGGCCCTCATCACCGACGGCCGTTTTAGCGGCGCCACCCGCGGCGCCTGCGTGGGCCACATCACCCCCGAGGCGGCCTCCGGCGGCCTCATCGGCGTGGTGGAGGAAGGCGACCGCATCCGCATCGACATCCCCGGCCACTCCATCGAACTGCTGGTGGATCAGGCGGTGCTGGAGGAGCGTATGAAGCACTTTGTGCCCAAGAAAAAGGAGGTCACGGGTTACCTCAAGCGGTACGCCGCCCTGGTCTCCGGCGGCGCCTACGGGGCGATCCTGAACGGATGATGGAAACAAAGGAACTGAAAAACCTGGCTGCCGGGCTGGACGCTCTGGCGGTGTTCCGGCCGCTGCTGGCGGACCCGGTGCTGGCGGCGCTGAAGGAATATCTGGACTCCCCTTCCGCCGGGCGCTATGCTGCCTTTGTGGCGGCGCTCTACGAAGCGAATGGCGGCAATCTGGGCCGGTATGTCCTGCGCCTTTGCGAGGACAGCGCCAACGTCTATGTGCGCACGGTGGGCGCGGGCCAAACGCCGCCGGCCTACATGGCACAGGCGCTGGCCGCCGAACTGGACTGCCTGCAGCGGGTGGCGGACCTTGGCCCCGACGCGCTGCTGGCGGCGCTGCCCGGCTCCGCCGCTTCCCTGCCCCGCTATGAGGCGGGTGGGGTGGACCTGTCGGGCAGCTACACCCACCGGGTGCAGAACATCCACCGCTACGGCTACGGCGTGTGGGCGGCCAACCGGATGTTTTATCTGGACGAGGCGGGCCGCATCACCCCAGTGAGCCACCCGGACGCCACCTGCCTTGACGATCTGGTGGACTACGAGGCTCAGCGGGCCATTATCCTGCGCAACACCCGGGCGTTGCTGGCGGGCAAACCGGCGGCGAACATCCTGCTCACCGGCGACGCGGGCACCGGCAAATCCTCGGCGGTAAAGGCCATCGGCAACGCTTTGTTCAGCGAGGGCCTGCGCATCATCGAGGTACGCAAGGACCAGCTGCGGGCCATCCCCCACGTGCTGGACGAGCTGGCGGCGAACCCCCTCAAGTTCGTGCTGTTCATCGACGATCTCTCCTTTTTGAAGGATGACGACAACTACAGCGCCCTCAAGGCAGTGCTGGAAGGCTCGGTGACGGCCAAATCGAACAACGTGGTGATTTATGCCACCAGCAACCGGCGGCACATCATCAAGGAGAAATTCAGCGACCGGGAGGGCGACGAGGTGCACCGCAACGACACCATGCAGGAGCTGGTGAGCCTTTCGGAGCGCTTCGGCATCCACATCACCTTCTCCAAGCCCGACAAAGCCACCTTCCTGCACATCGTGCGACATCTGGCCGCGGCGGGCGGGGTACAGCTGCCCGCCGACGAGCTGGAGCGCCACGCCGAGCGCTATGCGCTGGAGCGGGGCGGGCGCAGCGCCCGTCTGGCCCGGCAGTTCGTGGATGGCCTGCTGGCCGAGATGTGACAACACGCAATAAGAGGTTTGTTTTGTGCCCCATTGCACAAAACAAACCTCTTTTCTTCTCCGCGCAGAACGAAACAAAATGCCCTGTCTGCGCCGTATAAAGGATGTACGATCATCATGCGGCCGCTGTCAAAGGAGGTCATCTCATGAAACGCATCCTCACCGCCGCACTGGCCTGCGCCGTGCTTCTGGCGGGCTGCGCCGCCCCCGCCCCAACGTCCGAAGCGCCGGGCAGCACGCCCGCCGCTTCTCTTCCGGAGTCAACGCCCGATCCCGCCCCTGCCCCGGCCCCCAAAGAGGTGAGCCTGGAGGAGTGGCAGACTGCCATGCCCGCGGATGCTCCGTCTTTTTTGTTCAACAGCGCGGAACTTGCGCTGGACGAAGACGTGCTCTGGCCCGACCAGGTAGAACTTTTTATCCCGCGCTGGGAGGGCACACTGGAAGAGGCGGACAAAGCCTTCGGCCTGCCGGCAGGCTCTTTCTCCAAGTTGGCTGACCCGGACTATCCCCCGCCTGAAGGCACCATATCCATCCACGCCGAAGAGTATGTTCTGCCCAAGATCCCGGTGCAGCAGGTCACGGTGAAGGTTCCCTGGGTGGAATTCACCTTCAACCGGTCCGCCACCTATGTCGTACCCGCCGCCCTGGACAGGCAGGCAGCCGGCGCGTTGGCCGGCGCTCAGTATTTTCTGTCCCGCCATCACGGGGCGCACCACGGCCTTGATCCCTGTACATACGATGAGGCCACCTGGAGCTACACCGCCACGGAAGGCGCGATGTACGTCCGTTACAGCGAGCTGGAGCAGTTTCTGGGCTGTGTCTTCACCCCCGAAGCGTCCGGTGAAATGCTGGGCGGCCCCCTTGCCGCCGACGCCCGCCCCGAGCCTTCCCTGTTTTATGAGGGCGAGAACGACACCATCCGCTTTATGATGAGCGACCGAGGCGGCGACATCTCTTACTGCGGCGCGTTGTACACTGAACCCACCCTTCAGGCGGACGGCAGCTTGTTGTTCTGGCAGCTGTCGCTTCACCTCGACGAAGAAGACGAAAACTTTGCCGGCTGGGGCGAAGGCAGACAGTACACCCCGACAGAAGCATATGCCACGCCGGTGCGGCTTGTGCTGAGCGAAACCGGCTGGCGTGTGGCGGAATACAGCCTGCCCAATTGAATGCCGCCAAAAACGAACGCAACGCCGTCCTTTGGGGCGGTGGCAGATGGACTCTCAGCCGCTGGCGCGGCCCCGCGTGCCTCGGGTCAAAAAGCCCCGCCTTTACCAAAGAAAAAAGGTGCCGCGCGAACGCGGCACCTTTTTTCTTTGGCAGGGGCAGAAGGATTCGAACCCTCGGCACGCGGTTTTGGAGACCGCTGCTCTACCAGCTGAGCTATACCCCTAAAGTGAGCACTTCATTACTATACAAAAAATTGCCGTGAAAGTCAAGCCCTCGGCGCTGTTTTTCGTGCTCTTTTTTTCTTTTACATTTTTTGAAAAAATAAACTGTGATTTTTGAAAAAGCCTGTAATCATGCGGTTTTCGCCTGTTTTCGGGCTTTCTTTTATGCTCAAACACTGCGAAAAATCAACAGAAAATCAACAGACTTTCTAAAATCAACAGCCCCACAAATTGAACCGGGTATATATTCCGGCTGATCGGTGAAGCTGTTCCCATGTAAAAATATATGTGTATGTGTTGCGTGTATTTGCAGTACCAACAGTACCAAAAACAAAACGGATTATATAATAATCTCATTTGTGTTATTGGTTCATCATTTCGGGATTGCTTTTTATCTTCGATATGGTACACGGGGCAAGTACCGCCGTAGTACCTTTGGTACTATTTCAGTACCGAAACGGCATTTTGTAAAGAGGTGGAGCGGTTCACGATCAGAACCGAAGACCGGGAAAACAACGCAATAAAATAATTGTGTGTTGATCGGTTCGCGCTCTTTGGGTGTGAGTGTTCAAAATTCCGCTTTGCGATCTGATACCACAGAACAACGAAAGAGCCGCCAACGGTGACAAGCTCCCCCGGACATGATACCGGGACAGCGTACCGCAAAACATACCCGAAAAGCCCCAAAAGCGAAAGCAAACCGAAAAATAAAAATCCTTTTTAGGTGTAAACACGGCTTTCAAAACGCTACAAAAAGCAGAAAACCACCCGGACGAATCCGGGCGGCTATTGAAATAATATTCTGTTTATCATTCCTTTATTTTGTGAGCTTCAACAGCTCCACCAGCACAACAAACGGAAAGAGCAAAATACAAATGATAATCAACATTTATTCCACCTCCATTTCTACAGCTTCCACGATGGTACAATAGACTTTTTCCGCCATGTCTGCGGCGATCTTCATAACGTGCGGCACTTCTCGCATTGCTTCCACGTTGTCACCATCGGCGGCACTGAGTACCGTTAAAAGGGCTTTGAGCTGTAAAGCGGTGTTTTCTAATTCGGTTTTGTTGTTCATCATGATAAAATCCTCTCTTTCTTATGTTAAGCGAAAATAAAACGCTTTGTTTCTGTGGTTTTGGTATATTGTGCGGCGATCTCCGGTGCATTCTTTTTTAATGCTGTGGTATCAATCCGGGAAGCCGTAACGGTTTTATAGCTTGCTTTGTGTTCTGAGCCTGTCAACGTATCAAGCCCATTTTCTACCATGTAATTTTTAATTTGATCTTTCAACCCTTCCACAGTGGCGGCGATCTCCTCCGCCATACGGTTATATTGTGCAAGCTCCGCCATAATTGCGTTAATATCCATAATTGCACCCCCCCTGTTAAAATTCCGTGTCTGTAATGGTTAGAATAGTAACCCACAGATCAATATATTGACTGCTCCATTTATAATTGTCCCTGTCTTCAAAATCCGTTTTCCCGGTGATAACATAGCCGACTTGCTTACATTCACCGCTTGCCGTGTCAATGTACATAGGGGACTTGCATTTAATAGCATTGTCGGAAATTTCAATATAAAATTTTTCGCTTACGATCTCCCGGTATTGCTTCAACGCTTCCCGGACGTTTTCGGCGGCTATGCGGATTTCTCGAACAATGCCCGAATCAATCCACCATTTTTTATTGTTGTATTCCTTCATCGTTGCCGTTGTCTTAAAAATAAATTCTTTCATTGTTGTTACCTCCCACAAATATTTTTAACAGCTTCCATAACTGAACCGGGTACACCTTCCAGCGTTTTAACCTTGCGCCAACCAAAAGCATATTTATCCGTGAAAAGCTCCCCATTTTCAAAACGGAATGTATAATCACGGCGGCAATTATAAAGCCTGTATGCTCGAATGCCTGTTGCTTTTCCGTTTTCATAAGAAAGTAAAGCGGTCAATGTATAAGAACCGATTTTTTTATAATACTGAGCATTTAACAAGCGATCATCAACCATAAAACCACGGCTTGACAGCTTGTCAACCTCCGGGATAGAATCAAAACCGTTTGGATATTTCAAAAAGAAAGTGTTTTCCGGGGTGAACCAGTCAATACCCATTCGGCGGCATTCTTTATGCGTACATTCGCCATGCTTTTCTTTATAGGTACATACTTTTTCATACTGTGATACCGTTGTAACGGTTTTCCGGGTAACTGTTTCGCCGTTTTCGTTCGTTGTGCGCTCGACTGTCGGCGGCTGTTTGGTGGAGCTTATAAGGCGATCTTGATACCAAAAGCAACCCGAACAAGTTTTATTTTCCTGTTCTTCAAAATGCTTGTGTTCTTCTCCACGCTTCACCATTGCGCCACAATAACGGCATTTTCCCAACCCTAACCGCACATCATCAACAATGCGGACAATATCTTGATCGAAAATGCGCTTGTCTTTTGTGTTGTACTGATCGTGAAACAAATATGTTGTTTCGATTTCTACCCATTCACCATTTTTCAACAAAGCCTTCATGCTCGTTACCTCCTTTTATTTATGCGCTGATCGTCTGAGCGTCCCACCATGCTTTACCGCCGCCGGAAATTCCGAAGAAATTCAAGAAGCTATTAACGTGTCTCATTGTGGTTACACTGTAGCCGCTCCACAGGCGGACAAATTCGCCGCCGCTGGTGATCTTGCAAACCTCTGTGTTATAGCTCTGCAAAACCTTTTCGCCGTTGTCCTTTTCAATTACTGTTGCTTTTCCGTAAAAGCTCTTTGCTCTCTCGTAGCCCATCGGGGACAGATAATATTTTTTCATTTTGAAAGCTCCTTTCAAGTATGTTTCGTTTTATTATGGTTTCATTATACACTATAGTGCAACGATTGTCAATACTCTAATGCAAATTTTTATTCGCTACAGTGTAGAACGAAATTATAATAAATAGGAAGAAACACCGCCAGCCGCCGCAGATCAGCCCGGACAGCTTTACCAGCTCCGCCGCCGGAGGTGCGCCAGCCGCCCGGACACCCTCGGACGCTTTACCACGCTAAATTGTTAATACCGCCGGGGTCAGATCAGCAAAAATCGTCCAAAAATCCGCACAAAAAGACCGCCCATCACACCGCCGGGAAGACCCGGAGCGTGAGAGCGGTTTTTTCATAGTCGATAGTCGTTTGAGAGTCGATAGTCGTTTGTTGCTGGCATAGTCGAAGACCGTACAACCCATTCTTTCATGCGTTAGGCTTGTTTGTATAGTGCTTCGGCAAAAATCTCTGTAGCCTTGCGCTGTGCGTCCTCGTTTGCGTGACTGTATATGTTCAGTGTAACAGAGGGGTTACAATGCCCCAGCTTCTTAGAGACTGTTACAACGTCAATACCCAGCGCAATGCTATTCGTTGCCATTGTATGACGGAACGTGTGAGGGTGAAGACCGGGTACGTTGTACCGTTTACCGAAGTCTCGTATATAACCAGTTATCGTGTTCGGGTTCATAATCTCGCCCTCATTCTGAGTGAAACAATAGCCGTTTGTCGATTTGCCTTGACCGAAATACAAAAGAGTCTGTTGTCTTTTCCACTCCTTGAGGATTTGTAAAACAGGAGAGCTTATGATTATGTCTCTGCTCTCGTGGCTTTTGGGAGTGGTAATATATACCCCTTTTTCTTTGGTGTACTGAGCATTTTGACAGATAATGGCTTTGCCTGTTTTCAAGTCGATATGCTCCCATTTCAGCCCGGCAACCTCACCACGGCGGCAACCACTGTCAATCATAAAACGAATCATTGCTCGCCACTTCAACGGTTCTTTGTCGGCGCATTCTATGATATAGTTTACTTCGCTTATCGACAGGGCTTTTTGTTCCTTTGTTTTATCGTCCTTTCGTGGTTTGGGCTTTTTCATTCTCTGCATAGGGTTAATCGGTATCACGTCATTTTCGACAGCACTTTGAAAAAGCGTGTGCAATACGGTGTAGTAGCTCACAACTGTTCCATGCGCAAGGGGCTTTTTGCTCTTGCCTTTGCGCTTTCCTGTTTGTAGATCGGTTATATATTTCTTAACCATCAGATAGTCAATGTCTTCGAGCTTCATTTCCCCGAACACCTCCGCCGGACGTTTCAATGACTGTTTATAGCCTTGTACGGTCATGGCGGAAAGAGTAGCAGATTTCTCCTGTAAGAAAATCTCAACATATTTGTTGAAAGTCGGCTTACGTTCTTCCTCTACCTGTTGACGTCTGATCTGCTCGGCTTTTTCC